>JAFAIV010000095.1 GCA_019236545.1 Actinomycetota bacterium
GTGCGCCCTGCTCGACGGGATCCAGGCGATCGAGCTCAACCTCTCCTGCCCGAACGTCGACGAGGCAGCCGACGGCGCGGCCGAGATCGTCGCGGCCTGCCGCTCGGTCACGCCGCTGCCGCTCTACGCGAAGCTGAGCGCCGCGCATCCCGACGTCGCCGAGGTCGCGCGCGCCGTCGCCGAGGCCGGCGCCGACGGCCTCTCGCTGATCAACACGCTCCGCGGCACCGCGCTCGACCGGCGCCTCCGGCCGGTGCTCGCGCGTGGCTCCGGCGGCCTCTCCGGCCCGTCGCTGAAGCCGGTCGCGCTGCACGCGGTGCGCGTCTGCTTCGAGGCGACCGGCCTTCCGATCGTCGGCATGGGCGGCGTCCAGACCGGCCGCGACGCGCTCGAGCTCGTCGCCTGCGGCGCCCGCGACGTCGCCCTCGGGACCGTCCTCTTCAGCGATCCGCAGGCGCCCGAGCGGGTCAGGGCCGAGCTGGACATGGCCCTCGCGGAGGCCGGTGTTGCCTCTCTGGACGACGCCTTCGGGCTCGCGTTTTCCCGGGAAGAGAGCCGAAAACTGCCTGCTTGAAGCGCGGCGGGGCGTTGGTAAGATCGGCGCTCCCCATGGCGGCCTCGACGAAGACACAAGCGCACGCACCGCTGCGCTCCCTCGACCAGCGCATGGACGCGCTCAAGCGCGCGAACGACGTTCGGGTGCGTCGCGCGCAGCTGAAGAAGGACCTGAAGGAGGGCCGGGTCCGGGTCGAGGCGATCCTCGGGAACCCGCCGGAGTACGTCGAGACGGCGAAGGTGATCGACATCCTGATGGCGGTGCCGAAGTTCGGACGCGTGAAGGCGGCGCGGTTCCTGAACACCTGCCGCATCAGCCAGTCGAAGACCGTCGGCGGGCTCTCCGACCGGCAGCGCGCGGAGCTGATTGGCCTCTTCAACCGGTAGCGGCCGCCCGGCAGTGCTGGTCGTGACCGGCCCTTCGGGGGCCGGAAAGGGAACGCTGATCCGGGAGCTGCTCCGGCGCGTGCCCGAGGTCGAGGTGACGGTCTCCGCGACGACGCGCGAGCGCCGGCCGGGGGAGGAGAACGGACGCGAGTACTGGTTCCTCCCGCGCGACGAGTTCCAGCGGCGGATCGACGCCGGCGACTTCCTCGAGTGGGTCGAGTACGTGTCGGGCCACCGCTACGGGACGCTCCGCTCGGAGCTCGGCCGCATCCGCGACGCAGGCCACCTGCCGCTGCTCGAGCTCGAGACGGAGGGCGCGCTGCGGGTGAAGGAGGACGTGCGCGACGCGGTGACGATCTTCATCTCGGCGCCGGTCGAAGAGCTCGAGCGCCGGCTGACCGAGCGCGCGACCGAGAGCGCCGGCGAGATCGGCGAGCGGATCGAGCTCGCGCGGCGGCAGCTCCTCCAGGCCGACGAGTTCGACTACGTGATCGAGAACGACGACCTCGGCGCCGCCGTGGACAAGCTCACCGAGCTCGTCCGCAACCTGCTCGCCCCGGCAGCTACCATGCCGCGGCGATGATCAATCCCCGCGTCGACGACCTGCTGCAGAACGTGGATTCGCGCTACGCCCTCGTGATCGTGGGCGCCAAGCGCGCGCGGCAGATCAACAACTACCACCACCAGCTCGGCGAGGGGACGTTCGGCGACAACCTGCCGCCGCTCGTCGAGTCGCGCTCGAAGAACTACTTGACCATGGCCCTCGAGGAAGTCTCCCAGGGCATGCTCGAGTACGAGTACCCCAAGTAGCGGGCATCATGCGGGCATGGCCCGCGTCCTGCTGGGAGTGACGGGTGGGATCGCCGCCTACAAGGCGTGCGAGATCTGTCGGCTGCTGGTCAAGGGCGGCCACGACGTCGTCCCGCTGCTGACGCCCGGCGCCGAGCGGTTCGTCGGCCCGGACACGTTCCGCGCGCTCGCGCGGCGGCCTCCCGGCGACGACGTGTACCTCCACCTGACGCGGGCAGACCTCCTCGTCGTGGCGCCGTGCACCGCGAACACGCTGGCGAAGCTCGCGCATGGGCTCGCCGACAACGTCCTGACCGAGGCCGCGCTCGCGCACCGTGGGCCGTTCCTCGTCGCGCCGGCGATGAACCCCCGCATGTGGGCGCACCCGGCCACGCGCGCGAACGCGGAGACTCTGCGCGAGCGAGGCGTCGTCCTCGTCGGCCCCGACGAGGGCGAGACGGCCGAAGGCGAGCTCGGCGTCGGCCGCATGGCAGAGCCGGAGGACGTCGTGCGCGCCGCGCTCGAGCTCCTGCACGGGAGCGGCCCGCTCGCGGGGAAGCGCGTCCTCGTCTCGGCGGGAGGGACGCGCGAGCCGCTCGACTCGGTGCGCTACGTCGGCAACCGCTCGTCCGGGCGGATGGGCGTCGCGCTCGCTGCGGAGGCCGCGCGGCGCGGGGCGGAGGTGACGCTGCTCGCGGCGAACCTCGCCGTCCCGCCGCCCGCCGGCGTCGAGGTCGTCGCCACGCCGACCGCGGCCGACCTCGAGCGCGAGGCGCTCCCACGGGCGGCCGAGGCCGACGTCGTCGTCATGGCCGCGGCAGTCGCCGACTACCGGCCGGCCGAGGCGATCGCCGCGAAGAGGCCCAAGGACTCGGCGGCTTGGACGGTCGAGCTCGAGCCGACGACCGACGTGCTTGCCGCCATCGGCTCGCGCCGCCGCGACGGCCAGGTGATCGTCGGCTTCGCGGCCGACCACGGCGACCGCGGCCTCGAGCGCGCGCGCGAGAAGCTCGCG
>JAFAIV010000186.1 GCA_019236545.1 Actinomycetota bacterium
GGTGATGCCGCCGATCGCCGAGATGAGCACTTGCACCTGCGGGGCGTATGCAAGCAGCGGTGCCGAGCGGGCGATCAGGTAGACGCCGGCCGTGACCATCGTCGCCGCGTGGATCAGGGCGCTGACCGGTGTCGGGCCCTCCATCGCGTCCGGGAGCCACGTGTGGAGCGGGATCTGCGCCGACTTCGCCGCCGCGCCGCCGAGCAGGCCGAGCGCGACGAGGTTCGCGGCCGTCGGCGAGAGGTGCGTGACCGTCGTGAACGACGTCCCGAAGGCGAGCGAGTGCGAGTGCGCGATCAGGATGAAGAACGCGAGCGCCATCGTCGCGTCGCCGAACGCGTTCATGATGAACGCCTTCTTCGCGGCCGCGACCGCGCTCGGCCGCTCGTGCCAGAAGCCGATCAGCAGGTACGAGGAGAGGCCGACGAGACCCCAGCCGACCAGCAGCAGGAGCAGGTTGCCGCCCTCGACGAGCATCAGCATCGAGAAGACGAACAGCGACATGTACGCGAAGTACCGCCGCTCCTCGTCGTCGCCGTCCATGTAGCCGATCGAGTAGAGGACGATCAGCATCCCGACGCCGCTGACGATCAGCATCATCATCGTGCTGAGCGGGTCGACGAGCAGCTGCATCCCCGCGCTGAAGTTGCCGGCCTGGAGCCACGTCCAGGCGGTCGTGATCTCGCCGTGGTGGCCGGACTGGGAGCGCAGCGAGAAGAACGCCCACAGCGCGCCCGCGAACGCGACGGCGACGCTCGCCGTGGAGAGCCAGGCGGCGACACGCCGCGGCACGGACGTCCCGAGCAGCGTGATCAGGACGGCGCCCGCGAGCGGCGAGGCCAGGCAGAGCCAGGCACCGCCCGTCATCCGCGCAGCTCCGAGAGGCGGTCGACGTCGAGCGCCAGGCGGCGCCGGTGGATGGCGACGACGAGGCCGAGCCCGACGCACACCTCCGACGCGGCCACGGCCATCACCGACAGGGCGAAGATCTGCCCGGCGCCGTTGCGCCAGTGGCGAGACAGCGCGACGAGGGCGAGGTTGCCGCCGTTGAGCATGATCTCGAGCGAGAGCAGGACGATCAGCGGGTTGCGCCGGATGAGCACGCCCAGCGCGCCGGTCCCGAACAGGAAGCCCGCGAGCGCCAGGTACCAGGAGGTGCCCGGGCCGAGCATCAGACCGCGACCTCCGTCTCCGCCTCGCGCTGCGTCTCCGCGAGCCGCGGCGGCAGGTCCGGCCCGCCGCGCTTCGTGTGCGAGCCGAGGATGACCCCGCCGACCGCCGCGACGAGCAGCACGATCGACGTGATCTCGAAGGCGAGCAGGTGGTCGGCGAGGAAGAGGCGCCCGATCCAGCCCGGCGTCCCGAAGCTGCCGCCGACGTGGTCGGTGTGGCTGAGGCTGCCGCCCGCCTTGAGGCCGACCGCGACGATGATCTCCACGAGCAGCGCGCCCGCGGCGACCGCGGCGCCGATCGTCTGCCACGCGGGGCCGCCCGCCCACGGCACCTCGCGCCGCGGGCCGACGTACGCGATCACGAACAGGAACATGACGACGACCGCGCCCGCGTAGACGAGCACCTGCGCAGCAGCGACGAACTCCGCCGTGGCGAGCAGGTACATGACCGCGAGCGAGCCGAGGTTCCCGATCAGCGACAGCGCCGAGTAGAAGGCGTTCGAGAACGAGACGACCGCGATGCCCGTGCCGACGCACGCGAAGGCCGCGACGACCCAGACGATCCAGACCAGTACGTTGCCGGCCGAGGCTGCGAGCACGGGTGTCACGAGTCGCTCTTGTAGAACGGGATCGGCGTGTCGTACAGGCCGGGGTCGGCGATCGGCACGCGCTTCACCGGCGGCGCCAGCAGCATGTCCTTCGTGTAGATCTGGTCGTCGCGGTTGTACTCGGAGAGCTCGAACTCGTTGCCGAGCGTGATCGCGTCGAACGGGCACGCGAGCTCGCAGTAGCCGCAGAAGATGCAGCGGCTGATGTTGATCTCGTAGATGCGCGCGTAGCGCTCGCCGGCCGAGACGCGGTTGTCCGGCGTGTTCTCGGCGGCGACGACGCGGATGCAGTCGGACGGGCACGCGGCTGCGCAGAGCGAGCAGCCGACGCACTTCTCCAGCCCGTTCTCGTGCCGCCAGAGGCGGTGCCGGCCGCGGAAGCGCGGGTAGAGCGGGCGCTTGTACTCCGGGTACTGCTGCGTGATGGGCTTCTTGAAGATCTGCTTGAACGTGACACCGAAGCCCTTCAGCGTGGAGATCGGCTGCGGGCTCATTTGAACGCCACCACCAGCACGGCCGTCACGACGGCGTTCAGCGTCGCCACCGGCAGCAGCACCTTCCAGCCGAAGCGCATCAGCTGGTCGTACCGCAGCCGCGGCAGCGTCGTCCGCAGCCAGATGAAGACGAAGAGGACGACG
>JAFAIV010000207.1 GCA_019236545.1 Actinomycetota bacterium
GTCTTCGCGCTCGGCCTCCTCGGCGCGGCCTTTCTCGGCCTCGGCGTCGTGCCGCTGACGAGCGCGTACGCGACGAGCGAGGCAGTCGGCCTCGAGCGCGGCCTCGACCTCCAGCCGAAGGAGGCGCCGGCGTTCTACGGGCTGCTCGGCTTCTTCCTCGGCTTCGCCGCCGTGCTCGTCCTGATCCCGGGCCTGCCGCTGATCCACGTGATGTTCCTCGCGCAGGTCGTCAACGGCCTGCTCCTGCCGGTGATCCTCGTCTTCGTGATGCTGCTCAGCCACCGGAAGGAGCTGCTCGGCGACCTCGCGAGCAGCCGGCTCGCGCTGACGCTCGGGTGGTTCGTGACCGTCTCGGTCAGCATCATGTCCGTGGCCCTCGTCGTGACCTACGTGAAGCCGTGAGCACGGTCCCGCGCATCCTCCACCTGTCGCTCGTCGTCGGGTCGCGGCTGATCGACTCCGACGGCCGCCGCATCGGCGAGGTGACCGACGTGCTCGTCTCGCTCGGCGGAGAGGAGTACCCGCCGGTGACCGGGATCGTCGCCCGGGTCGCCGGGCGCGAGGTGTTCGTGCCCGCGGACGCGCTCGGGGACATCGAGCCAGGCCGCATCGTCCTCGCCCGGCCGCGGATCGACCTGCAGCCGTTCCAGCGCCGCGACAACGAAGTCCTGCTGAAGCACGACCTCCTCGACCGCCAGCTGATCAACGTCGACGGCGCGCGGATCGTCCGCGCGAACGAGATCGAGATCGCCCGCGTCGACGGCTGGTGGCGCGTCGTCGGCGTCGACACCGGCGTCCGAAGCCTCCTGCGCCGGCTCCTCCCACGGACCGTCGCGCCCCACGTGCAGACGCCGAGCTTCGTCGACTGGGCGAGCCTCGAGCCGTTCACCGGCCACATCCCGACGATCCGGCTGCGCGTCGGCCACCCCAAGCTCGCGCGCCTCCACCCGGCCGAGCTCGCCGACCTCGTCGAGGCCGCGCCGCGCGACCACGGCGAGGAGATCATCGCCTCGCTCCACGACGACCCGGAGCGCGAGGCCGACCTGTTCGAGGAGCTCGGCGACGAGCACCAGCTCGAGTTCGTCGAGGACCGCAGCGACGCGGAGGTGGCGGCGCTGCTCGACCGGATGGAGGTGGACGACGCCGCCGACCTGGTCGCGCAGCTCGACGAGGACCGCCGCGCCTCGGTGCTCGCCCTCGTCGCGCCGGTGCAGCAGCGCCGGTTGCGCACGCTCCTCGGCTACGAGCCCACGACCGCGGGCGGCCTGATGAGCCCCGAGTTCGTCGCCGTCTACCTGCAGGCGACGCGCGAGGAGACGCTCGAGCGCGTGCGCCGCTCCTCCGCGCCCGGCGACGCCGTCGCGTGGGTCTTCGTCATCAACGCCCGCCACCGTTACCGGGGGGCCGTCTCGCTCCCCGACCTGCTGCGCGCGGACGACGGCGCGCAGGTCGTCGAGCTCGTCTCGCACACGCGCTCGGTCGCGCCGGACGCGGGCCTCGGCGACATCGCGCGCCTGATGACGGACTACGACCTGACCGTCGTGCCGGTGCTCGACGACCAGGAGCGGCCGCTCGGCGTCGTCACCGTGGACGACCTGCTCGAGATCGTGATCCCGCCGGCCGAGCGCCGGTTCGGCATCTTCGGCTCAGGCTAGAGCCACTTCCGCCAGCGGAAGAAGCCGAGCATCGCCACGATCGTCACGACCATCAACGCGATCGACGCATAGAAGTCCGCCTGCGAGTTGAAGCCCGGGAAGTCCACGTTCATCCCGAAGAAGCCGGTGATGAACGTCAGCGGCGTCAGGACGACGATGAAGACCGTGAGGATGTAGAGGATGTCGTTCTGCTGGTGGGTGATCAGCGACTCGTTCGTCGTCTCGAGCGCCTCGATCACCTCCTTGTAGTTGTCGAGCACGTCCCAGATGCGCTCGCTCGCGTCGACGATGTCGTCGAAGTAGAGCTCGAGCTCCTCGGGCAGGAAGCGCTCGACCTGGCGCTCGAGGTGGCGGAGCGTCGGCCGCTGTGGCTTGATGATCTTGCGGTAGGAGATGATCTCCTGCTTCGCCTTGTGGATGTCGGTGACGAGCTCCTTCGCGCGCTCGGACTCGTCGGAGATGGCCTCGTCGATCTGTTCCAGCTTGAAGCCGATCTTGTCGAGGATCGGGAAGCAGTAGTCGTAGAGGTCGTCGAGGATCTCGTAGAGGAGGCGGCCCGAGCCGCGTGAGAAGAGCTGGTGGCGCAGCTCCTCGTTCTCGTACACCCGGCGGAAGAGGAGCGTGACCGGGCGGAGCTCGGCGGTCGGGAGCGTGACGATGTAGTTCGGCCCGAGGAAGACGTCGAGCTCGCCGGCGTTGAGGCGGCCGACGGTCTTGTCGTAGACCGGGAAGTGAAGGACGGCGAAGAGGTAGCGGTTCGCCTCGTCCTCGTCGTAGACGTCGACCTTCGGGCGCTGGCGGCGGGAGAGGACGTCCTCGACGTCGAGCGGGTGCCAGCCGAAGCGGGTGGCGAGCTCCTGCGCCTCGTCGTAGTTCGGCGAGCGGACGTGGATCCAGGTCAGGCCGTCGCCCTGGACCTCCGTGATCCGCGGCTGGAGGTCAGCTGCGGTCGGCCCGGCGGGCGACCCGGCGCGGCGCGGCCTGATGCGAGGCAGGCTGGGCACCGGTACTGAGGGGGTCGGGGGTCGCCGGCAGGGTCACGTCGGCCACTCTACCGTCCTCGCCGCGCGGCGTCACGCGTACGCCCGGGGGCAGGCGCCGCTCGAGCGCGAGCGCCCACGCCGCGCACGCGAGGTTCACGCCCGCGGCGGCCGGCCAGAGGGCGAGCGGCGCGTGCTGGAGGAAGAAGCCGCCCGCGGCGGGGCCGACGATCCAGCCGGCCTGCCAGGAGAGGCTCGCGAGCGCGAGGTAGCGGCCGACGAGCGGCGGCGGCGCGAGGTCGGCGGCGAGCGGCGCGTGGATCGCGCCGTGGAGCGTCTCGCCGAACGCGAAGACGAGGGTCGCGGCGCCGAAGATCACCGCGGCGGCGGTCGTCGCCGTCCACGCGCCGCCCGCCCAGACCGCCAGCAGGGACACCGCCCAGACGACGCCCATGAGCGCGAGGCCACGCATCCGCCGCCGTCCCTCGACGAGCTTCGCGACCGGGAGCTGAAGAAGGACGATCCCGACGGAGTCGAGCGCGAAGACGATCCCGACCTCGCGCTCGTTCACGTGCGCCACGTTCTTCGCAAACGCGGGCAGGAGCTCCACCATCAACGCGATCGCCGACGCCATGAAGACCGCGTTGAGCGCGGAGTAGGAGACCATCGTCCGGTCGCGCGCGACCTGCCGCCAGCTCCCGCCCTCGCGGTCGGGGTGCAGGGCGGGGGAGGGGACGCGGACCGCGAGCACGACGAGGTACGCGACGAAGGTCGCGACGTCGATCAGGAAGAGGACGGTGAAGCTCCCCGGGTGCGCGACGGACGCGATCAGCCCCGCCACGACGCCACCGAGCGCGACGCCGACGTTCATCGTCAGGCGCTGCAGCGCGTAGGCCGACGCACGGCGCGTGGACGGCGTGAGGCCGGCGAGGAGCGCCGACTGCGCCGGCCAGAAGCACCCGCTCGCGACGCCCCAGAGCACGTAGACCGCGAAGGCGTGCCACGCGGTCCGGATCAGCGGCATCAGCCCGAACGCGACCGCCATCACCGCGACCGAGGCCAGGATCACCCGGCGCGGCCCGATCCGGTCGGAGAGCGTCCCCGCCTGGAAGCCCGCGAGCAGCGCCGTCGCCGACTGCGTCGCCGCCGCAAGCCCCGCGAGCCCGAGCGGGATCCCGCGCACGTTGTGGAGGTAGATGATCAGGAACGGCAGGACGACGCCGTTCCCGAACGCGTTCAGGAGCCCACCGGCCTGGAGCGCGTAGACGTCCCGAGGCAGGCGGGGGTCGAGGCTGCGCAGGTACGCGCGGATGGGGCGCACGAGGGACGAGGCTAGCGCCGGGTATGCTGGCCGGCGAAGCGCCCGTAGCTCAGGGGATAGAGCGCGCGCCTCCGGAGCGCGAGGTCGCAGGTTCGAATCCTGCCGGGCGCATGCCTCGCCTCAGAGGCGCCCACGATTCAGGCGGCGGCGCGCGTCGCCCAGCGGAGGGCGTCGGTCGTCGTGAAGACGCCTTCGCATGAGCCGTCCTCGCGGAGGAGCGGCAGGCAGTGGATCCGGTTCGCCAGGAGCGTACGGATCGCCTCGCCGACGGTCGTCTCGGCGGCGACGGCGATCACGCTGTGGCTCATCGCCTGGTGCGCGCGCTTGCGCAGCGTCGCCCGGTCGCGCTCGGTGGCGAACGGGGTGTCAGCGGCCGGGCTGAGCGCCGCGAGCAGGTCGCGCTCCGCGAGCACCCCGATCACGACGCCGTTCTCGACGACGAGGAGGTGCTGGATGCGACGCGCGATCATTGCGGCGCGTGCGGTCTCGAGCGTGTCGTTCGCGTCGACGGTGAGGACGTCGCGGCTCGCCCACTCGAGCGCCGGCTCGGTCGCCTGGCTCTCCGTCCACGAGACGCCTCCGCAGTGCGGGCAGGACGTGAGCGGGACGACGCCGTGGTCCTCGCGGACGAGGTCGTACTCGGTCGCGCACGTGAGGCACATCACGAGCTGGTGGGTCATGTTGTTGACATTCGGCCTTTGTGGCGTTCGGCGCGACCGTGAGAACTACTGACAGCGCCACGCCCAACGGTGACTCGGGAGGGCGCGGCCGCTGTAGCCTCTCGGCCCGTGAAGGTCAGCGCCGAGATCGTCCAGCTCGACCTTGCCGAGACCTTCGTGATCTCGCGCGGCGCGCGCGACCACGAGGAGGTCGTCGTCGTCACGATCGAGCACGGCGATGTCGTCGGCTATGGCGAGGCGGCGCCGATCGAGCGCTACGACGAGTCGGTCGCATCGACGCTCGCCTACGTCGAGGCGCACGGCTGGCGGCTCGGGGACGACCCGTTCGCGCTGGAGGAGATCTGGGCGCAGCTACCGAAGCGCGAGTACGCCGCGCGGGCGGCGATCGACGCGGCGCTGTACGACCTCCAGGGGAAGCTCGTCGGGCGGCCGGTCTGGAACCTGTTGGGGCTGCGCCGTGCAGGGCCGCCGACCTCGTGGACGATCTGGCTCGGCGACCCGGACGACATGGCGCGCCGCGCCCGCCGCGCCGAGAGCCGGTTCCAGCGCCTCAAGCTCAAGCTCGGCGGCCGCGACGGCCTCGACGTCGAGCGCGTGGCCGCCGTGCGGCGCGCCGCGCCGGACCACCCGCTGCAAGTCGACGTGAACGAAGCGTGGAGCCTCGACGAGGCGCTCGACGCGCTGCCGCAGCTGGCCGACCTCGGCGTCGAGTACTGCGAGCAGCCCCTCCGTGCCGGCGACCCGTTCGGGCCCGAGCTGAAGGCGAGGTCGCCGCTCCCGATCTACGTCGACGAGGACTGCCACACGCTCGACGACGTCGCGGCCTGTGCCGAGCGCGCGCACGGGATCAACGTGAAGCTCGCCAAGTCCGGTGGCATCCGGGAGGCGCTGCGGATGGTTCACGCGGCGCGGGCGCTCGGGCTCGGGTGCATGCTGGGCTGCATGGTCGAGTCCGGGCTCGGGATCGCGGCGGGCGCGAGCATCGCGAGCCTGTTCGACCACGTCGACCTCGACGGGAACATCCTGATCGCGCGCGACCCGTGGCCGGGCGTGCAGCTCGTCGACGGCGTCCAGGTCCCGGCCGACGCCCCAGGGCTGGGCGTGCGTCCCGCGCCGTGAGGTACCTGATCCTCGCCGAGGGGTTCTCCGGCGACCCGCACTACGGCAAGACGATGTGGGGCGTCCTCCGCTACCGCGGCGAGGACGTCGCGGCGATCCTCGACTCGACGCGCGCGGGGGAGGAGACGCTCGGCGTGCCGGTCTTCGGCGCGCTCGAGGAGGCGCTCGCGCTCGGCCCGGACACCGCGCTCGTCGGCGTCGCCACGCAGGGCGGCCGCTTCCCGCCGGCCTGGATCGAGCTCCTGAAGCGCTGCATCGAGGCCGGCCTCGACGTCGAGAACGGCCTGCACGTCTTCCTGGCGGACGACCCGGAGCTGAAGGAGCTCGCGGCCCGCCACGGCTCCGAGCTCCGCGACCTGCGCCGGCCGCCGCGCGACCTCTCGACCGCGACCGGCGCCAACCTCGACGTGCCGGCGACGATCGTCCTCACCGTCGGTTCCGACTGCGCGATCGGGAAGATGACCGTCTCGCTCGAGCTGGACCTCGAGGCGCGGCGCCGTGGGATCCGGTCCGTGTTCGTCCCGACCGGCCAGACCGGGATGGCGATCGCAGGCTGGGGGATCGCCGTCGACGCGGTGGTTGCCGACTTCATCGCGGGGGCCGCGGAGCGGCTCGTCGTCGAGGGGCGCGAGCGCGGCGGCGACCTGCTCTGGGTCGAGGGCCAGGGTTCGCTCATCCACCCGATCTACTCGGGCGTCACGCTCGGCCTCTACCACGGCAGCGCGCCGCACCTACTCGTGCTCTGCCACGAGTCGGGCCGCGACGAGATCGAGGGCGCGGGAGGCGGGCCGCACCCGATCCCGCCGCTGCGCGACCTCGTCGAGCTCCACGAACGCATGGCGCTGCCCGCGCGGCCCGCGCGCGTGGTCGCGGTCGCGCTGAACACGCGTCGGCTGGACGACGACGCGGCCCGCGAGGCCGTCCGTGAGGCCGAGCGCGAGACCGGCCTTCCCGCTTCGGACCCGGTCCGTTTCGGTGCCGGGCCGCTCGTGGACGCGGTGCTCGCGGCCTCCGGCAGGTAGGACCCCCGGCCCGTCGAAATAGGTCTCCGGGCCGATGACCGGCGTCGGCTCCCGGTGCCAACCTCCAGACGACTCGACCTGCGGCGGGTTGAACCCGTTCCCCAACACCAGTGGTCGAGAAGGGGGTCTCATGAAGAAGAGCGTTGTTCTCATCGCCGTCTGCTGTGCCGCGCTCGTCGCCGTCACGGCGGGCTCGGCGCAGACGAGAAAGCCGCGCGTCGCGGTGCCACCGATCTCCTGGGGCGTCGCCGACGACATGCCGAAGTACGCCGCCGACGGCGGCGAATGGTTCTACCAGCAGCTGAAGCGGGCGAACCTGACCGAGAACCGGTGGACGCTGGCGTTCAACCCGGCGTCGCCGACCACCATCGCCGAGCTGCCGTTCCTGGTGCGGGCCGCGCCGCTCGCCCAGCAGGCCGGCGTCCACGTCGTCCTCGCGCTCTACTCGGGCACGCCCGCGCCGGACGCGAAGGACCACGACCCGGCGGCGTTCTGCAACTGGGCCGGCCTCGTCGCGACGACCGTGAAGCAGTGGGGCATCAGCGACTTCATCGTCGGCAACGAGCCGAACACGCTCCTCTACTGGGCGCCGCAGAAGGACGCGTCCGGGAAGGACGTCGCGGCCGCTCCGTACGAGGCGCTGCTCGCGGCCTGCTACGACAGCATCAAGGCCGCGAACCCGGCGGCGACCGTGATCGGCATGGGCCTCTCGCCGCGCGCGTCGACGCCGAAGTCGAACGACCCGCTGAAGTTCCTGCGGGACGTCGGCGCCGTCTATCGCGCGTCCGGGCGGACGAAGCCGCTGATGGACCAGCTCGCGCTCCATCCGTACCCGAACCCGTACGTGAAGGGCTCCCCGCCGAACAAGGGCTACGGGCCGCCGAACCAGTTCGGGATCCCGCAGCTGAACCGCGTCAAGCAGGCGGTGTGGGACGCCTTCCACGGCACCGCGCAGCCGACGACGCAGAACGGCCTCACCTTCCGGCTGGACGAGGTCGGCTGGCAGACGAACACGAACCAGTACCCGCAGTACTTCGGGGCGGAGAACTGGAAGCAGGTCATCTCCGAGCAGACCCAGGCGGACTACATCAAGACGATGGTCACGAAGTACTTCGCCTGCGACCCGACGGTGACGAGCGTCGAGCTCTTCCTGCTCGTCGACGAGAAGTACCGCAACGGCCACGACGAGACCGGTGCGAACGTCGGCGGCGGCTGGCAGAGCGGCCTGATGACGGCCGGCGGCGCAGGAATCTCCGCGCCGAAGGTCGCGTTCACCCAGGATGCGCCGCTCTTCGCGCAGGGACGCGCGGCCTGCTCGGCCAAGCTCCTCTCCTGGAGCCCGGCCAAGGTCAAGCGCCACTGAGCTCCTCAAGGTCGGGGGAGCACTCGCGCCCCCGACCTCTACCTCCCGTGCCCCGGAAGGGGGATTGAAGCCCGGCGGCGAACGATGTGAGCTGTAACGGGAGCAATCCGGACCGGATAGGGGCTGATCGTGAAAAAGCTGTCTGCGGCGCTTGCCGCACTTGCACTTGTCTGCGCCGCCGCCGCAACGGCGTCGCCGGGACACGTTGGGCGCGTGGCCGACGCGCCCGCCATCAACTGGGGGGTCGCCGACGACGCGTCGAAGTACGCGGACGACGGCGGCTCGTGGTTCTACGGCCAGATGAAGGGCGCGAACCTCGTGTCGAACCGCTGGGTCGTCGCCTGGGACGCCGGCAACCCGACCAGCATCGCCGAGGGCGCGTTCCTCGACCGCGCGCTGCCGAAGGCGCAGGCCGCAGGCATTCATGTCGTTCTCGCGCTCTACGCCGGCAAGAACGGGTCGTCGCAGCCGGATCCGTCGAACCACGACCCGACCGCGTTCTGCAACTGGGTCAAGATCGTCGCGCAGAAGGTGAAGGCCTACGGTGTGCGCGACTTCATCATCTGGAACGAGCCGAGCTCGACGCTGTACTGGACGCCGCAGAAGGACGCGTCGGGCAACGACGTCGCGGCGCCGGCCTACGAGGCGCTGCTCGCCGCCTGCTACGACCAGCTCCACTCGCTCGACGGCGGCGGCTGGACAGCCAACGTCATCGGCATGGGCCTCTCGGCCAAGGCGTCCACGAACAGCTCGAACCAGCCGCTTGCGTTCCTGCGCGATGTCGGCGCGGCCTACAAGGCGTCGGGCCGGACGAAGCCGATCATGGACCAGCTGGCGCTGCATCCGTACCCGATCCCTTCGGCCGCGCCTTCGCCCAGCCAGGGCTACACGAACACACCGGACGCGTACGGGCCGCCGGATCTCGACCGTGTCAAGCAGGCGGTCTACGACGCGTTCAACGGCACCGGCCAGCCGACGACAGTGAACGGCCTGACCTTCCGTCTCGACGAGTACGGCGTCCAGTCGATCGAGACCGGCTCGCCCTACACCGGCACCGAGAACGCCGGCCCGCCCGGCTCCGCCGCGGCGGTGACGGAGGCCGCGCAGGCGGTGTTCCTGCAGCAGTCCGCGCAGATCTTCGCGTGCGACGCGACGGTGACCGATGTGGAGCTGTTCCTGCTCGTCGACGAGGCCGACCTCGGCGGCTGGCAGAGCGGCCTCGAGACGGCAGGCGGCCAGGGCGTGTCCCGGCAGAAGCCGGCCTACACGACCATGGGGCCCGTCTTCGCGGCCGGGCGCGGCGCCTGCACGAGCGGCGTCAAGACGTGGTCGCCGAGCGGCTCCAGCAGCTCCGGAGGATCCGGCGGCTCCGGCGGCTCGAACACCTCGGGCGGCTCCGGTGGCTCCGGCGGGTCGAGCGGCTCCGGCGGCTCCTCGAACAAGACGAGCGGTGGCTCGGGCGGCGGCAAGTTGCTGCCGGCCTGCAAGAAGGGAAAGCACTCGACCAAGAAGCACCCCTGCAAGCCCAAGCCGCTGAAGACGAAGCGCTAACGTCGGCGCCGTGCTCGTCGCGGCGATCTCGGACACGCACCTTCCTCGGGGAGCCAGGCGGCTCCCCGAGGCGTGTCTGGAGCGACTTCGCGCCGCCGACCTGATCCTGCACGCCGGCGACCTCGTCGCGCTCTCCGTGCTCGAGGAGCTGCGGGCGCTCGGCCCGCCGGTGCACGCGATCCACGGCAACGCGGACCACCCGGAGGCGCGCGAGGCTCTGCCGAAGGAGCTCGTCGTGGAGGCGGGCGGCGTGCGGATCGGGATGGCGCACGTCCCCGGGCCGGCGGCGGGGAGGGAGGAGCGGCTGGCGAAGCGCTTCCCCGGCTGCGGCGCAGTCGTCTACGGGCACACGCACATCCCGCAGGTCGAGCTCTCGGGCGGGGTCTGGATCCTCAACCCGGGCTCACCGACGGAGCGGAGGCGCGCGCCGGCGCACACGATGCTGCTGCTCGAGATCGAGGCGGGGGAGATCCGGCCGCAGCTGCTCGTCGTCGACCCTTGACACGAACAGATGTTCGCCCTACTATGACGAACACATGTTCGCGAAGCTTCTCATTCTGCTCGTCGCCGCCGCGTTCGTGGTCGGCATGGTCGCCCGCACGTCGCACGGAGCGGGGCCGGAGCGCACCTACGTCGTCAAGCCGACGGACACGCTCTGGACGATCGCGCTCCACAACTACGCGGGCGACGTCCGCCAGGGCGTCTGGACGATCGAGCAGCGCAATCACCTGACCTCGGCGACGCTCGTCCCGGGTCAGCGGATCGTGCTGCCGAGCTAGACGCCGAGCGGCGGGACGTCGATCCCGCTGACGTAGACCTTCTCGCCGCGGAAGAGCCGCCGCTCCTGGTCCCACGGGAACCAGATCACGACCTTCCACGAGAGCCGCTCGCCGCTCGGGGGCACGCCGAGCCACTCGGCCGCGTGCGTCGCCGACACGTCGGCCTCCTCGCAGACCCCCTGCGGCCCGATCACGATGTCGGTCAGGTCGAAGCGGATGTCCGGGAACGCCGTGAGCAGCTGTGTGTAGAAGCGCGCCGCCCCCTCGTGACCCTCCCAGCGGTGGCCGGTCTGGACGAGCTCGTAGACGCAGTCCGGCGTCAGCGTCGAGATCAGCCCCGGCAGGTCGCGGGCGTCCTCGGCGATCGAGTGCGTCTTGTAGAGCTCGCGGATCTCGGTGTAGAGCTCCGGCGTGATCTCGCGCCGGTAGACCTCGAGCACGGTCGGGTCTGCCATGCCGAGGAGCTTAGACGGCGACCGCGGCCTCGTCCCAGGGACGGAGCGGCTCGAACACCGCGGGCGCGCGCTCGAGCACGCGCAGGAAGGCGTCGACGACGTCGGGCGCGAACTGCGTCCCGCGGTTGCCGAGGATCTCCGTCGCGGCCTCGTGCAGCGGCCGCGCGGGGCTGTACGGGCGGTCGGTCGTCATCGCGTCGAGCGCGTCGGCGAGCCCGACGATCCGTGCCTCGACCGGGATCGCCTCGCCCGCGAGCAGCGACGGGTAGCCGCGGCCGTCCCACCGCTCGTGGTGGTGCAGGATCGCCGGCACGGCTTCCTCGAGTTGGTGGAGGCGGCTGACGATCTTCGCGCCGTCCTCCGGATGACGCTTGATCACCTCGTACTCGTCGTCGGTGAGCTTCGCCGGCTTCGTGAGGATCGCGTCCGGGACGCCGATCTTGCCGATGTCGTGGAAGAGCGCGGAGAACCCGAGCGTCCGCAGCCGTGGCGCATCGAGGCCGAGCTCCTCGCCG
>JAFAIV010000039.1 GCA_019236545.1 Actinomycetota bacterium
CCGGTGCCGCGCTACGACTACAGGGTCGGGATGCCGGTCTGCTGCCGCTGGCGCGAGGCGCTGAACACGGACTCGTCGTTCTACGGCGGCTCGGGCATCGGCAACCTCGGCGCCGTCGAGGCCGAGGCGGTGCCCTGGCACGACCAGCCGTTCTCGGCGCTCGTGACGCTGCCGCCGCTCGGCGCGGTCTGGCTCGTGCCCGAGTAGGCGTAACCGCGGCGTCCGCCGCTACGTTCTCGTGACATGCGCAGCAAGCTCGCGCCCACGGTGCTCGCGGGGGCTCTCGTCCTCGCCTCGCTCGTCGCGTACGCGCCTGGCGGGCACGCCGCCGTCCGGCCGTCGAGCCCGCTCGTCCGCGCGGCGCAGCGGACGGCCGCTACGCCGTCGCTCCGCTTCGACCTGACCGAGGAGATCCAGACGGCGGGCAAGCTGCCGTACCTGCTGAACGCGCGCGGCGCCCTCGCGGACAAGGTCGCGAAGGTGCAGATGAAGATCGCGGACGTCCGCACGCCGAGCGGCCAGGTCCTGACCGGCCCCTCGGCGATCGAGCAGACCGACGGGACGTTCCTCTACCTCCGCTCGACCGTGACGACCGCGCTCGCCGGCGGCCTGTGGGTGCGCGAGCCGCTCGCGGCGCTGAAGGACACCTCGCCGGAGCTGCGCGTCCTGCACGCGATCTCGCCGCGCGCGCTCGTCCAGCTGCTCACGCGCGCGCACGACCTCCGCGCCTCCGACAACGGCCGGGTCTACCACGCGACGCTTCCCTACACGGACGCGACCGTGGCGAGCACGCTCGCGGGTCTCGAGGCCGGGACGCAGTACCGGCACCTGCGGCTGACCGCGTGGATCTCGCCGCACGGCCGCGTGCTCATGCTCCTGCTGAGCGGGCGGACGGAGGACAAGAGCTCCACCTTCCTGCTGACGCTGACGCTCGACGCGTTCGGGAAGCCGGTCACGATCACGCCGCCGCGCTCCGGCTCCTTCGTCGACTACGACCTCGGTCAGCTCGCCAGCTAGCTAGTAGCGTCTCGTTCGTGTTCACGACGAGGCCCGAGCTGCAGGGCACGTTCGGCATGGTCGCGTCGACGCACTGGCTCGCGTCCTCCGTCGGGATGGCCGTGCTCGAGCGCGGCGGGAACGCGTTCGACGCGGCAGTCGCTGCGGGCTTCACGCTGCAGGTGGTCGAGCCGCATCTGAACGGGCCCGGCGGCGACCTGCCCGCGCTCGTCTGGCCGGCGGGGCGCGAGCGGCCGCTCGTCCTCTGCGCGCAGGGCCCCGCGCCGCGCGCGGCGACGATCGCGCGCTACCGCGACGAGCTCGGCCTCGATCTCGTCCCCGGCACGGGCCCGCTCTCCGCCGTCGTCCCGGGCGCGTTCGGCGGCTGGCTCGCGCTCCTGCGCGAGCACGGGACGATGGAGCTCGCGGACGTCCTCCTGTACGCGATCCACTACGCGGAGCACGGCTTCCCTGTCCTCCCCTCGATCGCCGGCGCGATTCGCAACGTCGAGCAGCTCTTCCGCGACGACTGGACGACCTCGGCCGACCTCTACCTGCCGCTGCCGGAGCCGGGCTCGACGGCGCGGAACCCCGTCCTCGCGCAGACGTACCGCCGCCTGCTGGACGAGGCCGACCCCGTGGAGGCGTGGTATCGCGGCTTCGTCGCGGAGGAGATCCTCGCCTTCCAGGAGCGCGCGTGGCTCGACAGCTCCGGCGAGCGCCACACCGGCCTGCTCGCCGAGGACGACCTGAGCGGCTGGTCGCCCACGTGGGAGGAGCCGGTCGCGGTCGACTACCAGGGCTGGGAGGTCTTCAAGGCCGGCCCGTGGAGCCAGGCGCCCGTCTTCCTGCAGCAGCTCCGCCTGCTCGAGGGCCTCGACCTCGGGGCGATGGAGCAGGGAAGCGCGGACTGGATCCACACGATCACGGAGTGCGCCAAGCTCGCGTTCGCGGACCGCGAGGCGTGGTACGGCGACCCGGGCTTCGTCGACGTCCCGCTCGCGACGCTGCTCTCGCGCGAGTACGCGGACGAGCGGCGGCGGCTCGTCGGCGAGACGTCGTCGCCCGACCTCCTGCCCGGCTCGCCGGACGGGCGCGCGCCGCGGCTGCCGACACCGGTCGAGGACGCGCCAATCGCCGCGGGAGTGGGCGAGCCCACGCGCGGCGACACGGTCCATCTCGACGTCGTCGACCGCTGGGGGAACCTCGTCTCGGCGACGCCGAGCGGCGGCTGGCTCTGGGGCGCGCCGACGATCCCCTCGCTCGGCTTCTGCCTCGGCACGCGGGCGCAGATGTTCTGGCTGGAGGAGGGCCTCCCGAGCTCGCTCGCGCCGGGCAAGCGCCCACGGACGACGCTCTCGCCCACCGTCGCGCGTCGTCCCGACGGGGCACGCTACGGCCTCGGCACGCCGGGCGGCGACCAGCAGGACCAGTGGACGCTCAACACCTTCCTCGCCCACGCGCACCACGGGCTCGACCTGCAGGCGGCGATCGACGCGCCCGGCCACCACAGCGAGGCGTTCCCGTCGAGCTTCTACCCGCGCGAGACCCGGCAGCGCCACGTCGCGGTCGAGGACCGCGCCGGCGAGGAGGCGTTGGCCGGGCTGCGTGGGCGCGGCCACGAGGTCGAGGTCTCCGGCTCCTGGACGCTCGGGCGTGTGAGCGCGGTCTCGCGCGATCCGGACGGCCGGCTGCGCGCCGGCGCGAACCCGCGTGGGATGCAGGGTTACGCGACAGGCCGGTAGTGGGTAGGGGTGATCGATGCAGGGTGAGACCGTGACGGCCTTCGAGCGCCTCG
>JAFAIV010000299.1 GCA_019236545.1 Actinomycetota bacterium
ACGGAGGAGAGCATCGCCACGCGGGCGTACTTCCTCCACCTCGAGGGCGGGGACGATCCCGTCCAGAACTGGCTTCGCGCCGAGCGCGAGCTGGTCGGCGCCGCGTAGACGCGGCAGTTTCGCCGGGGAGGCGGCACGGACACGTGACGTCTCCCCGGCTAGCTTCACCTCCATGGCGAAGGCGGCGACACCGTGGGGACCGGCGGACCTCGTCGAGGAGCTGACGGTCCCGCAACAGGCAGGCGGGAAGCGGTTCGCGTCGCGGGTCGAGCTGCTGGAGACGGCGAAGGGGGAGCGGCTCGTCCGCTTCGCCTACTCGACCGGCGGCAGCAACCGCCGCGGGCCGGTCACGCTCCGGACGAAGGACATCGCACGGCTGCGATCCGAGCTCGCCCGGCACCCGGCGCTTGCGGAGGCGCTCGGGCTCTGACGGCGGCGCGAGGCGTGTACTACGATATGTCGTACATGCCTCGCACCGTCCAGGCACGGCTCGACGCCGACTCCGAGCAGGACCTGCGGCTGCTGCGGAATCTCGGCTACACGGACTCGGAGGCGATCCGGCTCGCGCTGCGAGAGGCGGCGGACAAGCGGAGGCGGAAGAGCGCGCTGCGCGCGGAGGCGGCTGCGGCGGCGAACGATCCCGCCGACCTCGAGGAGATCAGGCGTGTGCGGGAGTTCATGGACTCGATCGCCGTGATCTGGGACGACGAGCGCGAAGAGACCTAGTGGTTCGCGGCGAGATCTTCCGCTTCCGCGGGACGCGCGACGCTCGCGGGAGCGAGCAGCGTGGGGCGCCATACGCCGTCGTCGTCCAGGCGGACGAGTTGCTCCCCCTGTCGACGGTTCTCGTCGTGCCCACCTCGGCGTCGGCTCCGGCGCGGACATACCGGCCGTCGATCGAGGTCGAGGGGCGCGAGACCCGGCTGTTGACCGAGCAGCTGACGGCGACGAGCACGAGCCGGCTCGGCGCGTCGGTGGGGCGCCTCGACTCGACGGAGCTGTTCGACCTCGATCGCGCCCTCGCGATCGTGCTCGGCCTCTGACTCAGCCCGCGAAGCGCTTTGTGTGCCAGCGCCGGACGACGGCGAGGGCGCGCCCGTTCCAGCCGAAGCGCCGGTGGTCGAAGCCGCCGCTCGGGCAGCAGTTCGGGTCGTTCTTCCGGTAGACGGGCGTCGTCACGACGACGTCGTCGCCCTCGCGCTTCAGCGAGAGCTTGTAGTCCTGCAGGTCGCGGTAGACGACCCGCCAGCCGGTCGCCGTGCGGCGGAGCGCGACCCAGGCGGTGTCGCCGGCGGTGCCGCCGCTGAAGACCGAGAACGCCATGTCGACCCGGCCGTCGCCGTCGAGGTCGGCGCAGAGAAGCTGGTCGACGCCGCCGCCGTTCTCGACGGTGGCGACGAGCGGGGCGAGGGGCCGCTGCGCGAGCACCTGCGCCTTCGCCACGGCCGGCGTGCAGAGGCTCACGCGAGGGCGAGCGCGCGCTCGCGCGCGGCGTCGACGAGCGACGCGAGGAGCAGCGCCCCGTCGTCGGAGCCGAGCAGCGGGTCGACCGCGTGCTCCGGGTGCGGCATCAGCCCCAGCACGTTCCCCGCCTCGTTGCAGACCCCGGCGATGTCGTCCACGGAGCCGTTCGGGTTGTCGACGTAGCGGAGGACGACCTGCCGCGGATCGAGATCCGGCGGCGGTACGTAGCGGCCCTCGCCGTTCTTGACCGGGATCACGAGCCGCTGCCCGCGGGCGCACCGCGACGTGAAGGGCAGCCCCTCGCGCTCGACGCGTAGCTCGACGTCGCGGCAGGTGAAGCGCAGCGACGCGTTCCGCTGCAGGGCGCCCGGGAGGAGGCCCGCCTCGCAGAGGATCTGGAAGCCGTTGCAGATCCCGAGCACGAGGCCGCCGGCGGCCGCGAACTCCCGTACCGCGGCGGTCGCCGGAGAGAACCGCGCGATCGCGCCGCAGCGGAGGTAGTCGCCGTACGAGAACCCACCCGGCAGCACGACGGCGTCGAGGTCCGGCAGCCGCTCCTCCTCGTGCCAGACCGGCACCGCCTCCGCGTCGAGCGCGGCGAGCGCCCAGAGGGCGTCCCGGTCGTCCTGCGAGCCGGGGTAGGTGACGACTCCGATCCGCGGCTGTGGACTAGCCAACGATCTCGACCTCGTACGACTCCATCAGCGGGTTCGCGAGCAGCTGCTCGCACATCCTCAGCACCTGCGCCTTGGCCTCCGCCGCGTCGGCCGCGTCCACCTCGAGGTCGATCACCTTCCCGACGCGAGCGTCGGCGACGCGGAAGCCGAGATGCCCGAGCGCCGACTCGACCGCCTCGCCCTGCGGGTCGAGGATCCCCTGCTTCGGGCGGACGAGGACGGTCGCCCTCATCCGAGCACCACGGTCGGGTCGTCGAGGTACGCGTGGAACGGGATCGTCGTCAGCCGCTCGAACGCCTCGACGTACTTCGCGCGCGTCGCCTCGACGACCTCCGCCGGGAGCTCGGGGCCCGGGTACGTCTTGTCCCAGCCCAGCTGCTCGGCGTAGTCGCGCACGTACTGCTTGTCGAAGCTGTCCTGGGCGCGGCCGGGGTCGTACTCGGAGCCGGGCCAGAAGCGGGACGAGTCCGGCGTGAGTGCCTCGTCGCCGAGGACGAGGTTGCCGTGCGGGTCGAGGCCGAACTCGAACTTCGTGTCGGCGATGATGATCCCCGCCGCCCACGCGTGCTCGGCCGCAGTCGTGTAGAGCCGGATCGCGACGTTCTCGACCTCACGCAGCCGCTCCTCGCCGACGAGCTCCGCCGCCTGCTCGCGCGTGATGTTCTCGTCGTGGCCCTCCTGCGCCTTCGTCGCCGGGGTGAAGATCGGCGCCGGCAGCCGGTCGGACTCCTGCAGCCCCTCGCGTAGCCGGTGGCCGCAGACCTCGCCGGTGCGCTGGTAGTCCTTCCACCCCGAGCCCGCGAGGTAGCCGCGGACGACGACCTCGATCGGCAGCATCTCGAGCTTCTGGCACTCCATCGAGCGCCCGTCGTCCCGGATCGCGAGCATGTGGTTCGGGACGATCGCCTGCAGCAGTGTGAACCAGTAGCCGGAGAGGCCGGTCAGGACGCGGCCCTTGTCGGGGATCTCCGTGGGCAGGACGACGTCGAAGACCGAGATGCGGTCGGACGCGACGAGCAGGAGCTTGTCGTCGTCGAGGGCGTAGATGTCGCGCACCTTCCCGGAGGCGACGTGCTGGGCGTCAGGCATGAACGGGTTCCTCCTTGCGGGCTTGGACGAGCGCGTCGAGACGCGCGAAAACGGTGTCGACGTGGCGCGTGTACGCGCCGAGGTCGAAGACCTTGTCGAGGTCGACTCGGTCGGCGATCTCCTCGTCGACGCGGCAGAGCTCGCGGAAGTCGAGCTCCTCGTCCCACGCGCGCATCGCGTTGCGCTGGACGAGCCGGTACGCGTCGTCGCGCGGCAGGCCGCTCTCGACGAGCGCGAGCAGGACGCGCTGGCTGAAGAAGAGGCCGTGGCTCGCCTCGAGGTTGCGCAGCATCCGCTCCGGCCGGACGACGAGGCCGTAGATCAGCCACGTGAAGCGGTCGAGCATGTAGTCGACGGCGAGGAACGCATCGGGGATCACGACGCGCTCGGCCGAGGAGTGCGAGATGTCGCGCTCGTGCCAGAGCGGGACGTTCTCGAGCCCGACGAGCGCGTGCCCGCGGACGACGCGCGCGAGGCCGCAGATCCGCTCGGCGACGACCGGGTTCCGCTTGTGCGGCATCGCCGACGAGCCCTTCTGGCCCTTGCCGAACGGCTCCTGGACCTCGGCGACCTCGGTGCGGGCGAGGTGGCGGATCTCGAGCGCGAAGGAGTCGAGCGAGGACGCGAGCACCGCGAGCGCGCCGAGCAGCTCGGCGTGGCGGTCACGCTGGAGGATCTGGGTCGAGGTCGGCGCCGGCTCGAGGCCGAGGCGCTCGCAGGCGATCCGCTCGAGCTCCGGGTCGGTCGCGGCGTAGGTGCCGACCGCGCCGGAGAGCTTGCCGACGCGCATGCTCTCGAGCGCGCGCGCGAGGCGCGTCCGTCCGCGGTCGAGCTCGAACGCCCAGCCGGCGAGCTTGAGGCCGAACGTCGTCGGCTCCGCGTGCACGCCGTGCGTGCGGCCCATCTGCACCGTCTCGCGGTGCTCCTCCGCGCGCGCG
The DNA here is from genome assembly GCA_019236545.1 of Actinomycetota bacterium. Lineage (GTDB taxonomy): Bacteria > Actinomycetota > Thermoleophilia > Gaiellales > Gaiellaceae > Palsa-739. Next base: position 4,169 of record JAFAIV010000299.1, read on the forward strand.
ACGACGGCCGCGAACGCGCGGTCGAGATCCTCGAGGATCAGCCGACCCGCCTGCTGGATCTGAAGCGAGAGGCCGGTGTCGACGACGTCGGAGGACGTGAGGCCGTAGTGGAACCAGCGCCCCTCCTCGCCGAGCCGCTCGGCGACGGCGTCGACGAAGGCGGCGGTGTCGTGGTGGAGGGTCGCCTCGATCTCGGCGACGCGCTCCGGTGACGGGCAGCTCGCCTTCGCCGCAAGCGCCGCGGCCGCATCGGCGGCGACGACGCCCAGCTCGGCCCAGGCGGCCGTCGCCGACAGCTCCACGTCCAGCCAGGCCG
>JAFAIV010000308.1 GCA_019236545.1 Actinomycetota bacterium
TCGCGCTGCTCGCGCCAGGCCGGCGCGTGGTCGTCCGGGACCTGCCCTGCTTCGGCGAGCTTCAGCGCGCGGTCGAACGCCATCCAGGCGGCGAGCTTCGAGCTCGTGTAGTGGCGGCAGTCGGGAAGCTCCCACATGCCGCAGTCCTCGTCCGTCCACGTCACCGCGAGCCGATCGACGCACCCGGCGAGCAGCTCGGCGGACTCGTCGTCGAGCGCGTTGCCGCCGGAGACGTAGAGATCGGCCGTCTCCAGCAGGTCGCCCCAGGACCCCAGCTGGAGCTGGGCTGCAGCGGCGTTCCCGTACCGGACCGGCCGCGAGTCGCGGTAGCCGCGGAGGTCGAGCTCGTCGCAGCGCCTCGGCACGCCGCCCTCGAGGCTGTAGAACGGCCGCAGGTCGGGCGCCGTCTCCCGCACCGCGCGCAGGAGCCACGCGAACGACTCCTGCACCTGCTCCGGGATGCCGAGCCGGATCAGGGCGTCGAGGGTGAACGCCGAGTCGCGGACCCAGGCGTAGCGGTAGTCGTAGTTCTTGTCGCCGCCCACGATCTCCGGCAGCGACGTCGTCGGCGCCGCCGCGATGCTGCCGGTCGGCGCGAAGATCAGGAGCTTGAGGGCGAGCGCCGAGCGCGCGACGGCGTCCTCCCAGCCGCCGTTCCACGCCCACATGCCGAGCCAGCGCTCCCAGACGTGGGCGGTCGCGTCGAGCCGCGCCTCCACGTGCTCGCGATCCGGCTTCGGGAGCGGCTGCGCCTCGGTCGCGCAGAGCGCCAGCAGTGCCGACGAGCCGGCGGCGACGCGGAACGTCCCGTGGACGCAGTCCTCCTCCGGCATGGGATCTCCCGCGTCCCAGGAGTGGACCCCGAGCGAGATCCCCGCGCCCTCGGCGGCGACGATGCCGCCGCGGCGGTGGACCCGCGGCGCGACCCGTCCCCAGTCGAAGCGCGGCTCGACCCGCCAGGCCAGTTCGACCTCGCCCTCCACCCCCTCGACCCGCCGCGCCAGCTCGACCCACGGCAGCAGGCCCCCGTCCTGGAGGGTCAGCGCCTCGGTGACGCGGACGACGCCGGACCGCGTTCGCAAGACGGTCTCGAGGACGTTCGTTCGGCCCAGGTAGCGGCGGGCCGCCTCGAAGCGCTCGGTCGGCGCGAGGACGAAGCGCCCGCCGCGCTCCGGGTCGAGCAGCGCGGCGAACGTCGTCGGCGAGTGCAGCGAGGGCAGCGACATGAAGTCGACGCTGCCGTCCAGCGCGACGAGGGCGACGGTCCTCCCGTCGCCCAGCGCCGCGTACGAGCCGATCGGGGCGAAGCCGCTACGCCCGCGCAGCCTCCGGCTCCCTCTCGTGCGTCAGGGCCGCGTCGGTGTCCGCGCCGAGCTCCGCCTGGATCTCCTCGAGCGACCGGTCCTTCGTCTCGGGCACGAGCGTCACGAAGAAGAGAATCGCGAGGACGCCGAAGCCCGCGTACAGCCAGAACGTCCCCTGCTTCGTGATCGCGCTCGTCAGCGTCAGGAACGTGTACGAGATCGCGAAGTTCAGGCCCCAGTTGAACATCGTGCAGACCGCCATCGCGGGCCCGCGCATCTGGATCGGGAAGATCTCCGAGATCATCAGCCAGAAGACAGGCCCGAGCCCGACCGCGAAGCCCATGATGTAGGTCAGCAGGCACGCGAGCGCGAGCCACGGGACGGCGTGCTGGACGCTCGGCGAGGCGAAGAAGACGCCGAGCCCGACGAGCGCCGCGGTGAGGATCGAGGTGCCGCCGATCAGGAAGAAGCGGCGGCCGAGCTTGTCGAGCAGCAGGATCGCCACGATCGTGAAGACGACGTTCGTGCACCCGATGAAGACGCTCTGCGTCAGCGCGCCGGTGTTCTTCTGGCCGGCGAACTTGAGGATCGTCGGCGCGTAGTAGATGACGGTGTTGATGCCGACGATCTGCTGGAAGACGGCGAGCCCGATGCCGACGACGAGCATCCGTCGGACGCCCTTCTTCAGCAGGTCGCGGAGGCTCGCCTCGTTCGAGCTGACGTCCTTGATCTCCTCGATCTCGCGGTCGACCTCGTCGTCCGAGTCGCGGTAGCGGCTGAGCACCTTCCGCGCGTCGTCCTCGCGACCCTTCTCGATCAGCCAGCGCGGCGAGAACGGCATGAAGAACATCCCGATCGCGAGCGCGGCGCCCGGGATCGCGGCGACACCGAACATCCAGCGCCAGTTGTTCGAGAAGCCCGCGAAGCCCCAGTCGGCGATGTACGCGAGCAGGATCCCGCTCGTGATCATCAGCTGGTTGAAGCTGACGACTCCGCCGCGGATCTTCGGGGGAACGAGCTCCGCGATGTACATCGGCGAGACGAACGACGCGCAGCCGACGGCGAGGCCGAGCCAGAAGCGGGCCGCCAGGATCTGCCAGTAGCTCTGGGCGAACGCGCACCCGAACGCGCCGATCACGTAGACGCAGCCGGAGACGATCTTCGTCCGGCGGCGGCTGAACATGTCCGCCGACCAGCCCGCGATCAGCGCGCCGGTGACGGCGCCGAGCAGCAGGATCGCGACGGTCAGCTGCTGCATCCCGTTCGTCTTCAGCCCGAGGTCCTTCTTCATGAAGAGCATCGCGCCGCCGATGACGCCGGTGTCGTAGCCGAAGAGGAAGCCGCCGATCGCGGCGATCAGGGCGACGCCGAGCAGCCGCCGGTTGTGCATCGCCTCGCGCAGGAACCCTCCGCCGGTGTTCTCGGTCGCCAATTCCCCCATGTCGTCCGCTCCCAAGTCGTGGTGGTGTCCGACCCGTGAACGCGCGAACGGCGCGGCGGGATTCGGCTAGAGGCGGCGCTTCGCGGCCAGCTTCCGCTCTTCCTCGCGCGCCTCGGCTGCCCTGAGCGTGTGCTCGGCGACGCCGACGGCGCCGTGAGCGACGACGCCCGCGCCGAGCGAGTCGTCGGCCGCGCGCAGCCCTCGCGCCGCCTCGCGGGTCGCCTCCGCCGCCGCGCGCGCCTCGTCAGGCTCGATCGCGCGCACCGCGGTCGCCGCGCGTCCGACGGCGAGCGCAGCCTCGGGCGGCGGCGGCCCCGCGCCGTCGGTGAGGCGCATCGCCCCGGTCGCGATCGCGTGCGCGTCGTAGACGGAGG
>JAFAIV010000309.1 GCA_019236545.1 Actinomycetota bacterium
AGCGCGCGCACGCGGTCGTCCGCGGGCACGTCGCCGGTGCGGACGACCTCGACGCGGATCCCGTGCAGCTCCTCGATCTCCGCGGCCGCGGCCTCGATCGCGTCCGCGAGGGTCCCCGCCGCCGCAGGGTCGCGGTCGGGATAGAGCCAGGCGCGCAGCTCGCGCTCCTGCCGCCGCGCGAGAGTCGAGATCCGGCGCAGGTCGCTCTCCCGCTGGATGAGCGCGAGGGTCTGCAGGACGGAGTCGTGAACGCGGGCGGCGAGGTCGGCGCGCTCCTCGACGCGGACGCGCGCGTCGCGCTCGGCGTCGCGCTCGCGGACGATCCGCACCGACCACGGGACGAGCACGAGCAGCAGCGCGACCGACACCGCGCCGGGCGCGAGCAGGGTCGTCACCGAGCCGTGCGTGTTCGTCCCGACGAACGCGAAGAGCGCCGAGAGGCTGAGGGCGATGGCCACGATCCGGGCGGTGCGCGGGCGCAGGCCGGCCCGCTCGCCGTAGGCCCACACGACGTAGCCGAGCGACGCGCCGAGCAGCGGCCAGACGAGCGAGTTCGACAGGCCGAGCCCGTGCAGCAGGAGCTGCCCCGCAGCGATGAAGAGCGCGACGCCCAGGATCCGCCGCTTCTTCGACACGCAGCCGCCGGGCGTGGGCAGGAAGGCCCAGAGCCCGAGGTAGAGGACGATCCCGGCGCCGGCCGCGAACGCGAGCAGGACGAACGCGAGCCGGACGAGCGTCGGGTCGGTCCGCCCGCGCTCCGCGATCCCTGCGCAGACCCCGGCGACGAGCCTGTCCTGCTCGGAGCGGGCGGGCCGCAGCCGCGAGACGGCGCTCAGCCGCGCACCACCTCGACGTGGCCGAGCCCGACCCATGCGTCGAGGACGAGCACCCGGCCGGAGCCGGTGCGGTCGAAGACCTGCTTCTCGACGTTCGTCCCGTTGTCGCTGCGGCCGAGGACGTCGACGTTGCCGGCCTGCGCGCGGCCGTCGACCTCGACGCTCGCGTTCTGCGGCACGAGCACCCGGAGGTTCCCCATGCCGAGCTTCGCCGTCAGCTTCGTCTCGCCGCGCGGGAGCGTCACCCCGCGGAGGTCGACGGTGAGGCTCCCCATCCCGAGCTCGTAGTGCGAGTGGAGGTCGGCGGCGACGGCGGGCGCGATGTCGCGCGTCCCGAGTCCCGCGAAGAGCGGCTCGCGCACCCAGACCGCGACCGAGATCGCGAGCGCCACCGCGACGACGGCGAGCAGGCCCGCGGTCAGCGGGAGGATCCGCGGCACGCGGCGCACGGAGACCGTCCCGCGGCGCGCGGCGATCTCCCACCAGACGACGCCGGCGACGAGGAGCAGGAGCGCGAGCGCGAGGTTGCCCGGGCTCGGCCAGAAGCGCGACTCGGAGAGCGTCACGGCGACCGCGATCCCGACGGCCGCGAGCGCGACGAGCCGCACCGGGTGGTCGCGGTGGCGGCGGAGGAGGTCGCTCGCGAACGACTCGTCGTCGCCCTCGGCCGGCATCACCGACCAGGCTGCGAGGTAGACGAGCAGGCCCGTCCCGCCCGCGAGCGCGAGCGCGACGAAGGCGATCCGGTAGATCGCGGGGTTGATCTCGAAGTAGCTGCCGAGGCCGGCGCAGACGCCGCCGATGAAGCGGCCGTCGCGCGGGCGGGTCAGCCGCCGCGGCGCGGGGATGTCGGTCGTCGTCTCCATGGCTCCCAGGATGCCGAGCGCGGGTGGCAAGCGGCTATCCGGGATCGCCCGGAGCCGCTACGGAAGGAACTCGACGTACGACTCGGCCGCCTCCCGCTCGCGCGGCGCGGGCTCGCGCGCGGGCGGGCCGAAGTGGAGCAGCCCGAGGACGCGCTCGCCGCGCGGGATCCCGAGCGCCTCCCGGCCCTGACGCGTACGCAGCACGCCGGGCGTGCGCCAGTAGGACGCGAGCCCCGCCTCGGTCGCCGCCAGGAGCACGAGCTCGATCGCCGCGGCGGCGGCGCAGACGTCCTCCTCGTCCTGGACGAGGTCGCCGCTGAGAGCCGCGGACGCGACGACGAGCGTCGGCGCGCGGTCGAGCTTCCCGGATTCCTTCTCTCCCGCTGCCTCCTTGAGCGCGTCGAGCGCCTCGGGGCCGAGGACGCGGAAGCGCCACGGCTGCGTCATGTGGTGCGTCGGCGCGAAGCGGGCGACGTCGAGCAGCTCGAGCAGCGTCTCGCGCGGCACCGGGTCGGGGCCGAACTCCTTGTGCGTGCGGCGGGCCTCCGCGAGCTCGCGGAAGCTCACGCCAGCCGGGCGGCGATCGTGACGTTCGCGCCGGCGCGCTTGAGCAGCTGCGAGAACGGGCAGCCCGCGTCGGCCTTCTCGACCGCGGCCGCGAGCCCGGCTTCGTCGACGCCGTCGACCGCCGCGGCGATCCCGACGTTCGAGCCGACGATCTGGTGGCCCTGGCCTTCGACCTCGTCCATCACGATCGTCACGGTGACCTCGAGCCGCCCGGGCGGCGTCCCCGCCTGCGTCAGCTCGCTGGCGAGCGACATCGTCAGGCAGCCGCCGTGCGCCGCGGCCAGCAGCTCCTCGGGGCTCGTCTTCCCCTCGGGGTTGCCGATCCGCGTGGCGAGCGTGAACGGGAGGTCGCTGAAGGCGCCGCTGCTCTCGCCGCTGAGAAGGCCCTGGCCGCGGGCGACGTTGCCCTCCCAGGAGATATCCGCTGTGCGCTCGATCCTCGGCATCAGTAGTCCGGCACCTGGGCGAGCGTACCGTCCGGGTAGTACGCCTCGGCGGGCGAGCCCGCGGGGCGGAAGACGCCGAGCACGTCCATCTCGCCCGGCCCGAAGTTCTCGAGGCAGTGGACGAGCGTCTTCGGGAGGTGGATGCACGACCCGGGGCGGAGCGGCGCGACCTCGCCGTCGATGTGGAGCTCGCCCTCGCCGCGCAGCACCCAGATCACCTCGTCGTACGTGTGGAAGTGGTCGGGCGCGCGGCCGACCGGGATGTGGCCGATGAACTGCGTCACCGACGCGCAGCCGGCGTCCGGCGTCGCGAGCAGCGTGAACGAGCGCCCCGCCGTCGCCTTCCCGCGCGGCGCGCCGCGCACGACCGCGTGCGGGCGGTCGGCCGGCTCCGGGTCGTTCACGAGCACCGAGAGGAGCTGGAGGCCCTCGGACGCCTCGACGCGCCACGGCGTCCGGGCCGCGACGAAGATCCCGACGCCCGGCTCGAGCTCGTACAGCTCCCGCCCGACGGTCGCCGTCCCGCTCCCCTCGAGGACGTAGAGCACCTCGTCGCGCTCGTCGTCGCGGCGCTCGCCGCCGCTGCCGACGAAGCGCAGGACGCGCTGCTCGAAGACGTCGCAGCCGCGCGCCGCGCCGAAGAGCGCGTGCGTCTCGACCCCGTCCGACTCGACCGCATCGCGCGCGGCGTCGGCGCTGTCGACCCAGTACCTCACGACCCCCGCGAGCCTACCGCTTGCGCACTTCGTCTGATCGCGCAACAATCCGGCCCCGGTTTCGGCGTCCTGCGGCCAACCAGTCCGCGCTGGCCACGTCTAAACCAGGGACGTTCCCAAAAGGAGGACCAGTGTCGAAGTTCAGGAGGGTTGGAGCCGTCGCGCTCGTCGCGGGAGTGCTCGCGGCGGTCGTCGCGACGTCCGCGTTCGCAACGTCTGCGAAGGCGAAGGGATGCGGCACCGTGTCGATCGGCATGCTCGCGCCGATCACCGGTCCGGCAGGCTCCATCGGCAGCGATCAGCTGCATTGGGCGCAGTACTTCATCGATACCTGGAACAAGTCGGGCCAGAAGCCGACGCTGAAGCTCGTCCAGGGCGATACCCAGCTCGACCCGTCGAAGGCATCGACGGTGGCGCAGCAGTTCGCGTCCGACAAGACCATCGTGGGCGTGATCGGCCCCGCAGGATCCGACGAGGTGCAGGCCGTCGCCGGGATCCTCGGCAACGCGGGCCTCGCGTTCACGTCCGGCTCGGCCACGCGCGTCTCGCTCACGGCCGGCCCGCTGAAGGGCTTCTTCTTCCGCGACGTGCCGAACGACGGCGTGCAGGGCCCGACCGACGCGAACTACATGACGAAGACGCTCGGGGTGCAGTCGGGCGACGGCGTCATGATCGTCGACGACCAGGAGTCGTACTCGACGGGCCTCGCCGACATCGTCCAGGCGGCGCTGAAGGCGAAGGGCGTCAACGTCGACCGCGAGTCGGTCAGCCAGAAGGCGAACGACTTCTCGTCGCTCATCGCCAAGGTGACCTCGTCGACGAAGGTCGTCTTCCTGCCGTTCCAGATCGCCTCGGAGGCCCAGCTCTTCGCGCAGCAGCTCAAGGCGCAGGGCAAGTCGGCGGTCGTGTTCGGCTCGGACGGCACCTTCGACTCGTCGAAGTTCAACGCCCCGGGCGCGTACGTGTCGTTCTTCGCCCCGGACGTGACGACGATCGCGGCGGACGCCAAGATCGTGGCCGGCTTCCACAAGGTGTACCCGGGAGCCACCAGCCCGTTCGGTGCCCCGAACTACGTGCTCGCGCAGATGTACGCGACCGCGATCCAGCAGGTCTGCCAGAAGACGGGCACGGCCACCCGCAAGGCGGTCCGGCTCCAGCTGGCGAAGACCTCGCTGAGCAGCACCATCCTCGGCACGCCGATGAAGTTCGACGCCAACGGTGACGTGGCGGGCGCGGCGTTCCACATCTTCAAGATCCAGCCCGACGGCAGCTACAAGACCGTCGCGTAGCGATCGAACCGAGCAGGGGCGTGGCCCTCGTGGTCACGCCCCTGTAGGTTCACGCCGCGGATGAACTGGAACCTCTTCCTCACGGAGCTCGTGGCCGGCATCACGCACGGCAGCGTCTACGCGCTGATCGCGCTCGGTTACTCGATGGTCTACGGGATCCTCAAGCTCCTCAACTTCGCCCACGGCGACGTCTACATGGTCGGCTCGTTCGTGGGCTTCGGGATCATCTCGCTCTTCGGCGGGTCCGAGAACCTCTCGGTCAACAGCTGGGTGCTGCTGCTCGTGATGCTGCTCTGCGCGATGCTCGCCGGCGGGCTGCTCGGGGTGATGATCGAGCGCTTCGCCTACCGGCGCCTGCGCACGGCGCCGCGAATCGCGCCGCTGATCACCGCCCTCGGCGTCGCCTTCTTCCTCGAGAACTCGGCGCAGCTCCTGCTCGGCGCCCAGTACCAGTCCTACAACAGCTACGGCTGGCACGGCGGCTCGCTCTGGGCGGAGGGCTTCACGCTCCCGTCCGGCGTCCACGTCGGGATGCCGCAGATCATCGCCGTCGTCGGCGCGGTCGTCCTGATGCTCGGCCTGACCGGCTTCGTCCAGCGCACACAGCTCGGGAAGGCGATGCGCGCGACGTCGTTCGACCGCGAGGCCGCCGCGATGATGGGCATCGACGTCGACAAGGTGATCGTCGCGACGTTCTTCATCGGCTCTGCGCTCGCCGGCGCGGCCGGCGTCTTCAACGGCCTCGTCTACCAGCAGGTCTGGCCCTACATGGGCTTCCAGGCCGGCCTCTACGCGTTCATCGCGGCCGTCGTCGGCGGGATCGGGAACCTGCCCGGCGCCGTGATCGGCGGGCTCGTGATCGGGCTCGCCCAGTCGTTCTCGATCGGCTACATCTCCTCGACGTTCAGCGACGCGATCGTCTTCGCGATCCTCATCGCGGTGATGATCCTCCGGCCGAGCGGCGTCCTCGGACGCGCGGCGGTGCAGAAGGTATGACCGAGTCCGAGAGCCCCGACCTCCCCGCGCGCCCGGACGAGGCGCAGGTCCCGCGGATCGGCGTCGACGAGTGGGTCGCGACGCACGCCGGGCGGACGCAGCTCGGGCGCCTGCAGCAGCGGCTCTCCGGCGTCCCGAGCCTCGGCTTCTACTTCCTCTTCGGGGCGATCGCGGCCTTCGTGCCGGTGATGACGGGCAACGCGTACGTCGTCCGCGTCGGCTTCGACACGCTCCTCTACATGCTGCTCGCGCTCGGCCTGAACATCACGGTCGGGTACGCGGGCCTGCTCGACCTCGGCTACATCGCCTTCTACGGCTTCGGCGCGTACACGTACGCGATGCTGGCGTCGCCGCAGTTCGGGATCCACTGGAGCACGCTCGCCGTGATCCCGGTCGCGGTCGTCGCGACGGCGATCCTCGGCTTCCTCGTCGCGCTGCCGTCGCGGCGGCTCGTCGGCGACTACCTGGCGATCGTGACGCTCTTCTTCGGGCAGCTGTTCGTGACCGTCTACCAGAACGGCGAGTCCATGTCGTTCCTCGGCTTCACGCGCCAGGTGAACGCCACCGGCGGGCCGAACGGCATCCCGAACATCGACCCCTTCCATGCGTTCGGCGCGAAGGTGACGACCGTGCGTGGCTACTTCTACGTCGCGCTGATCGTCTTCATGCTCGCGCTCTTCGCGGTCTACCTCGTCGACCGCTCGCGCACGGGCCGCGCCTGGAAGTCGCTGCGCGAGGACCCGCTCGCGGCCGAGCTGATGGGCATGCCGGTGAACCGGCTCAAGCTCGTCGCGTTCTCCTTCGGCGCCGCCATCGCCGGCCTCGCGGGGACGATGTTCGCCGCGCTGAACACCGCCGTCTTCGCGGCCGACTTCGACGTCCCGACGCTGATCATCGTCTACGCGATGCTGATCCTCGGCGGCGCCGGCTCGCTCGGCGGCGTGATCGTCGGCGCTCTGATCGTCAACGTGTCGCTCGAGGTGCTGCGCACGCCGGATCACGCGACGTACGTCTTCTACCTGCTGCTGCTGGCGACGCTCGTCGCGAAGCTGCGGCCGTGGCGCGTGCTCGCCGTCGTGCTCGGCGGGACGATCGGCTTCGGGTACGTCGTCCACGCGATCGTGTCCTCGGCCGCGCCGACGTGGGTGCACGGGAGCGCCTCGGTCGGCGGCTGGTTCGGGAGCTGGCTCGAGGGCTGGGCGCTCCACAACGACACGCCCGGCACGGTCGGCAAGTTCCTGTTCGTCCTGCTCGTGCTGGCGATCCTCGGCGTGATGACGCTCGAGGGCTGGTGGCAGAAGCTCGCGATGATCCCGACGCTCTACCTCGCCGCGGTCGTCTGGGAGAACGTGCTCGTGGTCGAGCCGAGCGTGACGCGCCTGATCCTCGTCGGCGTGATCCTGATCGTCCTGATGAACGCGCGGCCGCAGGGGCTGCTCGGGACCGCACGGGTGGAGATCGTCTGATGCTGGAGCTTGCAGGCGTCTCCAAGCGCTTCGGCGGCCTGACCGTGATCGAGAACCTCGACCTGCGGGTCGACGAGGGGGAGATCGTCTCCGTGATCGGCCCGAACGGCGCCGGCAAGACGACGCTCTTCAACCTGATCACCGGCATCTACCCGCCGGACTCGGGCGACATCCGCTTCCTCGGCGAGACGGTCGTCGGGCTGCAGCCGCACCAGATCACGGCCCGCGGGATCGCGCGGACGTTCCAGACGCTGCGGCTCTTCCTGAACATGACGGTCAAGGAGAACGTCATGGCCGCCGCGTACGCGCACACGCGCGCGGGCATCGCGCGCTCGATCCTGCGCACGCCCGGGATGCGGCGCGAGGAGAAGGCGATCCAGGAGCTGGCGGAGGAGCGGCTCTCGTTCTTCGGCCAGCGGCTGATGGGGTACCGCTGGAACCAGCCGGCGTACTCGCTCTCGTATGCGAACCGGCGACGCCTCGAGATCGCGCGCGCAACGGCGACGAACCCGCGGCTGCTGCTCCTCGACGAGCCGGCGGCCGGGATGAACCCGGTCGAGACGCACGAGATCACCGAGCTGATCGGCCAGCTCCGCACCGAGGGCGGCTACACGATCCTCGTCATCGAGCACGACATGCACGTGGTCGAGGGCATCTCCGATCGCGTGGTCGCGCTCGACCACGGCGTGAAGATCAGCGAGGGCACCTTCGACCAGGTGGCGACCGACCCGCGCGTCGTCGAGGCATACCTCGGCACGAGCGCGACGACGACGAAATGAGCGCGAACGGGGACACGCCGCTGCTGCGGCTCGACGGAGTCGACACGTTCTACGGGCCGATCCACATCCTCCAGGGGCTGTCGCTCGAGGTGCGCGCGGGCGAGCTCGTCTGCCTGCTCGGCGGCAACGCGTCGGGGAAGTCGACGACGCTGAAGACGATCCTCGGCATCGTCACGCCGCGCAACGGGGCGGTGCGGCTGGAGGGCGAGGACGTGACGAAGCGGGCGACGAGCTACCGGATCCGCAAGGGCCTCGCGATCGTCCCGGAGAACCGGCGCCTGTTCGCGCCGATGACGGTGCTCGAGAATCTCCAGATGGGCGCGTTCCTGCACGGAGGCGGGACGAAGGAGGACTTCGACCGCGTCTACGGGCTCTTCCCGCTCCTGTACGAGCGCCGTTCGCAGCTCGCGGGGACGCTCTCGGGCGGCGAGCAGCAGATGGTGGCCATGGGCCGGGCGCTGATGGCGAAGCCGAAGCTGCTGCTGATGGACGAGCCGTCGATGGGGCTCGCGCCGATCCTCGTCGAGCGGAGCTTCGAGATCATCAAGCAGGTCAACGACGCGGGCGTCGCGATGCTCGTCGTCGAGCAGAACGCGAACGTCTCGCTCTCGATCGCGGACCGCGGCTACGTCCTCTCGACCGGGCGTCTCGTCCTCGAGGGCAAGGCCGACGAGCTGCGCGAGAACGAGGACCTGCGCAAGGCGTATCTCGGCCGCTAGCCTGCCCGCGTGAGCGAGCTCCGGGAGCAGCTCGAGCGGTGGCGCGCGAAGGGGGAGCGGATCGCGGTCGCCACGGTCGTCGCCACGCGCAGGTCGTCGCCGCGGCCGGTCGGGTCGAAGCTGCTCGTCAGCGAGGGCGGCGAGATCGCGGGCTCCGTCTCCGGCGGCTGCGTCGAGAGCGACGTCGTCCTCGCCGCGCAGGACGTGCTCGCCGGGTCGCCGCCGCTGCTCAAGTCCTACGGGATCACCGATGAGATGGCGCTGAACATCGGCCTGCCGTGCGGCGGCGAGATCGACGTCTTCGTCGAGCCGCTCGCCGAGGCGGAGGAGCGCGACGTCACGCTGACGGTGATCGGCGGCGACGGCATCGGCGAGCGGATCGAGGACGGCGAGCTGGAGCGCGCCGCGCGCCGGCGAGGGCGCAGCCACGTGATCCGGCAGGACGAGCGGACGATCTTCGCCGAGGTCAACCTGCCGCCGCCGCGGCTCCTCGTCTACGGCGCGGTCGACACCGCAGAGGCCCTCTGCGCCGCGGCGAGGCGCCTCGGCTGGACGACCGTCGTCGCCGACGCGCGCGGCCGCTTCGCCACCCGCGAGCGGATCCCGAGCGCCGACGAGCTGCTCGTCGCCTGGCCCGAAGAGGCGCTCGAGCAGGTGCGACCCGACGAGGGAACGGCGATCGTCGTCCTCACCCACGACGTCAAGTTCGACCAGCCGCTGCTCGAGGGCGCGCTGAGGACGGACGCCTTCTACATCGGGGCGCTCGGCTCCCGCCGCAACCAGGAGCAGCGGCGCGAGCGCCTCCTCGCCGCCGGCGTCTCGGAGGAGGACTTCGCGCGCGTCCACGGCCCCTGCGGGCTCGATGTCGGCGCCGAGTCGCCAGCCGAGACCGCGCTCTCGATCCTCGCCGAGATCCTCGCCGTCCGCGCCGAGCGGGCTGGCGGAAGCCTGAATCAGGTCAAAAATAAAATCCCAGTTGCAAACCCGTGACAGGCCTGCATAGGATCGCCACGTGCTTCTCCGCGAGGTCGAGTACGCGAAGCCTGCCTCGGTAGCCGAGGCGCTCGGCCTCCTCGCGGAGAACGACGGCGCCCGCGCCCTCGCGGGCGGCCAGACGCTGATCAACGTCATGAAGGCGCGCGCCGCCTCACCGGACGCGCTCGTCGACCTGAACGGCCTCGACGAGCTGAAGGGAATCGAGCTCGCCGCCGACGGGACGCTGACGATCGGAGCGATGACGACGTACTCCGAGCTGATGGCCTCCGCCGAGGCGAAGGCCCGGCCGATCCTCGGCGAGGTCTGCGCGACCATCGCCGACGTCCAGGTGCGCAACCGCGGCACGCTCGGCGGCAACGTCTGCTCGAACGACCCGACGAACCACCTGCCGCCGCTGATGTGCGCGATCGGCGCCCGGATGACGATCGTCGGCCAGGCGGGCGAGCGCGAGGTGCCGGCGGAGGAGTTCTTCCTCGGCGTCTACATGACCGCCGTCGGGCCGGGCGAGCTGCTGACGCGGATCGCGATACCGGCCGGGAAGCACGACGGCTTCGCCGCCGTCACCCTCGGCGCCGACGGCACCTGCATCTGCAACGCCGCCGCGAGTGTGAACGGCAGCGTCCGCGTGGCGATCGGCTGCGTCGACGCCGTCCCCGTCGTCATCACCGCGGGCTCGCCGGACGAGGTCGCCGCGGCCGTCCGCGCCGCCGACCTCGACCCGCCGTCGGACGTCCACGCGTCCGCCGAGTACCGGCGCCACCTCGCCGAGGTGCTCGCCACCCGCGCCGCCAAGGAGGCAGCAGCCCGCTGATGGACGTCACGGTCACCGTCAACGGCCACACCTACGAGCGCGACGTAGAGCCGCGCAAGCTCCTGATCCACTTCCTCCGCGACGACCTCGACCTGACCGGCAGCCACGTCGGCTGCGACACGGGCAACTGCGGCGCGTGCAGCGTGATCGTGAACGGCACGCTGCTGAAGAGCTGCATGATGCTCGCCGTCCAGGCGAACGGCGCCACGATCGAGACCGTCGAGGGCCTCTCCGCCGACGGTCAGCTGACCGCGCTCCAGCAGGCCTTCCACGAGCACCACGCGCTGCAGTGCGGCTACTGCACGCCGGGGATGCTGATGAGCGCGACCGCGCTGCTCCGCGAGAACCCGCGCCCGAGCGAGGACGAGATCAAGAAGGCGCTGCAGGGGAACATCTGCCGCTGCACCGGCTACTGGAACATCGTCGAGGCCGTGAAGGCGGTGGCCGAGTGAGCTCGACGACGACCACCGTCGCCCCGGAGAAGGTCGAGGTCCAGAAGGGCTGGACCGGCCAGAGCGTCCCGCGCAAGGAGGACAAGCGGCTCGTCCAGGGAGACGGCGTCTTCGTCGACGACGTCAAGCGGCACGGCATGGGCTACCTCCACTTCGTGCGCAGCCCGTACGCGCACGCGCACATCACGAGCATCGACGTGTCGAAGGCCGAGGAGATCGGCGGCGTCTACGGCACGCTCACCGGCGAGGAGGTCGCGGCCCTCACCGACCCGTTCTTCCAGATCTCGAGCGCGCCGGGCGCGGCGATCCAGGACTTCGCCCTCGCGGTCGGCAAGGTGCGCTACGTCGGCGAGCCGGTCGTCGCGGTCGTCGCCGAGACGCGCGAGCTCGCGCGCGATGCGTCGGAGCTCGTCGAGGTCGAGTACGAGCCGCTGCCCGCGGTCGTGGACGCGCGGCGCGCGCAGGACGAGGGCACGGCGGTCCTGCACGAGGAGGCCGGCGGGAACCTGATGTGGGAGGGCGTCTACGAGTGGGGCGACGTCGACCAGGCGTTCGCCGAGGCCGACAAGGTCGTGAAGATCAGCGAGCTCCACTTCCACCGTTTCAACTCGACCCCGCTCGAGTGCGACGGCGCGCTCGTCGAGTTCAACCGCGGCACCGGCCAGTGGACGATCCACACGAACAACCAGTTCCCCGGCTTCGCCGCGATCATGATGGGCCCGGCGATGCGGACGGGGCTCGACAAGCTCCGCTTCGTCACCCAGGACATCGGCGGCGGCTTCGGCAACAAGATCACGTCGCATCCGCAGCTCGTCGTCTGCTGCCTCCTCGCCCGGAAGCTGAACCGGCCGGTGCAGTGGACGGAGTGGCGCACCGACTTCCACATGTCGATGTCGCACGGCAACGAGCGCTGGTTCCTCGACACCGAGGTCGCGGTCAAGGAGGACGGCACGCTGCTCGGCTTCCGGACGAAGGCGCTCGACGACGCGGGCGCGTGGCTGCGCTACGAGCCGCTCGGCGGTGTGATCTGGGCGCAGGTGACGCCCGGCATGTACCGCTGGAAGCACATCCGGCTCGACTTCACCCAGGTCGCCACGAACAAGGCGCC
>JAFAIV010000011.1 GCA_019236545.1 Actinomycetota bacterium
GATCCGCAGCGGCGCGTTCGCGAAGGAGCTGTTCGCCGACGACGAGGCCGGGCGGCCGCGGTTCGCGGAGCTGCGGGCGCAGGGCGCCGAGCGGGCACGGGAGATCGAGCGCGTCGGCAAGGAGCTCCGCGCGCTCGCAGGCGTCGAGGGGCTGCTTGGCCAGGAGGCCCGTGTCAGCGGTTGACGTCGGCATCGGCCTGCTCGGCTACGGCACGGTCGGCTCGTCCGTCCACCGGCTGCTCGTCGAGAGCGGCGACGAGATCGAGCGCGCCACCGGCCACCGGCTGCGCGTCGTGAAGGCGCTCATCCGCGACAAGCGGAAGGAGCGGCCGTTCCCAGCGGGCGACGGCGTGCTGACGGGCGACTTCGCCGAGCTCCGCGACGACCCGCGCATCACCGTCGTCGCCGAGGTCATGGGCGGACTCGACCCGGCGGGCGGCTACGTCCGTGAGCTGCTCCGGGCCGGGAAGCCGGTCGTCTCCGCGAACAAGCAGCTCGTCGCCCGCGAGGGGTCGGAGCTGTTCGCGATCGCCTCCGAGGCCGGCGTCCAGCTGCGCTTCGAGGCATCCGTCTGCGCGGCGATCCCGGTCGTGAAGGTTCTCCGCGAGTCGCTCGTCGTCTCGAACGTCCACCGCGTGCTCGGGATCGTCAACGGCACGACCAACTTCATCCTCTCGCGGATGGAGGCGGGCGGGAGCTACGCCGACGCGCTCGCCGAGGCGCAGGCGCTCGGCTACGCGGAGGTCTATCCGAACGACGACGTCACCGGCGCCGACGCCGCGGCGAAGATGGCGATCCTCGCCACGGTCGCGTTCGGGTCGCGGGTCGGGCTCGGCGACGTCGAGTGCCGCGGGATCACGGAGCTCGAGCCGGCGCACGTCTCCGCCGCCGCCGAGCTTGGGATGGCGGTCAAGCTCGTCGGGATCGCGACGCTCGCCGACGGCGCAGTGGACGTCCGCGTCCAGCCGGCGTTCGTCGACCGCGCGCACGCGCTCGCGACGGTCGACGGCGCCTTCAACGCGGTGATGCTCCAGGGCGACTCGATCCGCGAGATCACGCTCGAGGGCCCCGGCGCGGGCGGGATCGAGACCGCCTCCGCCGTCGTCGCCGACCTGGTCAGCGTCGTCGGCACCGCGGGCACGGGCTTCCTCCAGAACGACGCGTGCTGGCGCGAGCTGCCGCGCCTCGACCGGGGCGCGTGGCGCTCGCCGTTCTACCTCCACCTCGAGGTCGCCGACCGGCCCGGCGTGCTCGCGCACGTGACGAGCCGCCTCGCGGCGAACGAGATCTCCGTCGCGCAGCTCGTCCAGCACCTGCGCGAGGGCGAGGCGACGCTCGACCTGATCCTCCACGAGGCGCACGCGGGCGACGTCCACGAGGCGGCGGCGCAGATGGCGACGTTCCCGGAGGTGCTGCGGCGCCCTTTTCTCGCGCCGGTGATCACGGAGCGCCCGCTGTGAGCGTCACGCTCGGAGAAGGGCGGACGCCGCTGCTGCGCGCGCCGCGGCTGTCGGAGCGCTTCGGCGTCGAGCTCTGGCTGAAGTTCGAGGGCGCCAACCCGACCGGCTCGTTCAAGGATCGCGGCATGGCCGTCGCCGTCACGCGCGCGGTCGAGCGCGGCGCACCCGGCGTCGTTTGCGCCTCGACCGGGAACACGGCCGCCTCCGCGTCCGCGTACGCCGCGCGCGCGGGCATCGAGGCGGCGATCGTCGTCCCGGAGGGCGCGGTCGCGGGCCCGAAGCTGGCGCAGGTGCGCGCCGTCGGCGCGCGGATCGTCGGCGTGCCGGGGACGTTCTCCGACGCGTACGCCGCGTCGCTCGAGCTCGCGGAGCGCGAGGGGTACGTCTCGGTCAACTCGACGAACGACGACCGGATCGAGGGCCAGAAGAGCGCGGCGCACGAGATCGTCGAGGAGCTCGGCGGGCTCCCGGACGCGTTCCTGCTCCCGTACGGCGGCGGCGGCAACACGAAGGCGTACGCCCGCGGCTTCCAGGAGGCGGCCGGCGCGCTGCCGCGCTTTCACCCGACGCAGGCGGAGCGGCGCGCGGACACGTTCGCGTCGGCGATCCGCATCGTCGAGCCGATCCACGCTGCCGAGGTCGAGGACGCCGTCGCGCGCTCGGGCGGCGCCGTCGTCACGGTGACCGAGGACGAGCTCCGCGACGCCTGGCAGGCGATCGGCCGCGAGGAGGGCCTCTTCTGCGAGCCTGCCTCGGCAGCCGGTGTCGCGGCCCTCGCGCGGGGCGCCGCGTCCACCGGCGAGCGCGTCGTCTGCGTCCTCACCGGCCACGGGCTCAAGGACCCCGAACGGGTGGCGGCGTGACGAGGATCGTCGTCCGCGCGCCCGCGACGTCGGCCAACCTCGGCCCCGGCTTCGACGCGGCCGCGGTCGCCTTCGAGCTCTGGAACGAGGTCGTCGTGACCGACGCGAACGGCGCCGAGCCGGACTACGAGCACCTCGGCGTGCGCGCGTTCGCCCGCTTCGCGCAGCCGGAGCGCTTCAGCTTCGCCTTCAGCGACAACATCCCGCGCGAGCGCGGCCTCGGCTCCAGCGCGTCCGTCGTGGCGCTCGGGCTCGTCGCGGGCGCCGTCGCCGCGGGCGTCGACCCCGGCCCGGACGAGCTGCTCGCCGAGGGACTGCCGCTCGAGGGCCACCCGGACAACCTCGCCGCCGCCCTCGTCGGCGGCGTCACGCTCACCTGGGACGGCCGGATCGCGCGGATCGCGGACGACATGCCCGCCGCCGCCGTCGCCGTCGTCCCGCGCGAGCGCGTGAACACCGCCGCCGCCCGCGCCGCGCTGCCGGACGCCGTCCCGCTCGCCGACGCCGCCTTCAGCGCCGGCCGCGCCGCCCTCCTCGGCGCCGCCGTCGCCACGGGTGACCCGGCGCTCTTCTCCGCGAGCGCGGCCGACCGGCTGCACGAGCCGTACCGCGCCGTCCACGCGCCGCACCTGCTCGCGATCCGCGACGACCTGCCCGCCGGCGCGCTCGGCGCGACGCTCTCCGGCTCCGGCCCGACGGTGATCGTCTGGGCCGAGAAGGAGCAGGCGGGCGCCGTCGCCGTCGCCCTCGCCGACCGCTTCCCCGAGCACGACGTCCTGCACCTGCCCGTCTCGATCACCGGAGCCGCCCCCGTATGAGCAATCCGTACGACCGCCCGTCCGACCCCGCGAAGCGCCACAGCGCCGCCCTCACCGACGGCGTCGACCGCGCCCCCGCGCGCGCGATGCTGAAGGCGATCGGCGTCGACGACGACGCGCTCGCTCGCCCCCTCGTCGGCATCGCCACGACCTGGATCGAGACGATGCCGTGCAACTGGAACCAGCGCGAGCTCGCGCGCCACGTGCGCCGCGGGATCATCGAAGCGGGCGGCACGCCGCTCGAGTTCAACACGATCGCGGTCTCCGACGGCGTCTCGATGGGGACGGAGGGCATGCGCGCGTCGCTCGTCTCCCGCGAGACGATCGCCGACTCGATCGAGCTCGTGGCGCGCGGCCACCTCCTCGATGGCCTCGTCTGTCTCGTCGGCTGCGACAAGACGATCCCCGCCGCGGTGATGGCGCTGGCGCGACTCGACCTGCCGGGGCTCGTGCTCTACAACGGCTCGATCGCGCCGGGCCGGTTCCGCGGCCGCGACGTGACCATCCAGGACGTCTTCGAGGCGGTCGGCGCCGCCGCAGCCGGGAAGATGAGCCCCGAGGAGGTGCACGAGCTCGAGAGCGCCGCGTGCCCGGGCGCGGGTGCATGCGGCGGCCAGTACACGGCCAACACGATGGCCACCGTCCTCGACTTCCTCGGGATCAGCCCGGCCGGTCTCAACGACATCCCGGCGACCGACCCGGCCAAGAAGGACGCGGCGTACGAGGCGGGCAAGGTCGCGATGCGGCTCGTCCGCGACGACGTCCGGCCGTCGCAGCTGATCACGCGCGAGGCGCTCGAGAACGCCGCCGCCGCGGTCGCCGCCACCGGCGGCTCGACGAACGGCGTCCTCCACCTGCTCGCGATCGCGCACGAGCTCGGGATCGACCTGACGATCGACGAGTTCGACGCGATCGCGGCCCGCACGCCGGTCGTCGCGGACATCAAGCCGGGCGGCCGCTTCGTCGCCGTCGACCTCCATGCCGCCGGCGGCGTCGCCCTCGTCGCGCGGGAGCTGCTGAAGGCGGGCCTCGTCCACGGCGACGCGCCCACGGCCGACGGCCGCTCGCTCGCGCAGGTCGCGACCGCGGCGGTCGAGACGCCCGGGCAGGAGGTCGTCGTCCCGATCGAGACGCCGCTGAAGGCGACCGGCGGCCTCGCCATCCTCCGCGGCAACCTCGCGCCCGAGGGCAGCGTCGTGAAGCTCGCCGGCCACGAGCGGCTCTTCCACCGCGGCCCGGCGCGTGTCTTCGACAGCGAGGAGGCGTGCTTCGCCGCCGTGAAGGCGCGCTCGATCCACGCGGGCGACGTCGTCGTCATCCGCTACGAGGGCCCCGCCGGCGGCCCCGGCATGCGCGAGATGCTCCACGTCACCGCCGCGCTCGTCGGCGAAGGGCTGGGGGACGAGGTCGCGCTGATCACGGACGGCCGCTTCTCCGGCGCCACGCACGGCCTGATGGTCGGCCACGTCGCCCCCGAGGCGGCGCGGGGCGGCCCGATCGCCGCGCTGCAGGACGGCGACATCGTCGAGCTCGACGTCGACTCTCGCGAGTTGCGCGTCCTGATCTCCGATGACGAGCTCGCCGCCCGCCTCGCCTCGGTCGTCCAGCCGCCGCCGCGCTACACGACCGGCGTCTTCGCGCGGTACGCCGCGCTCGTCTCCTCCGCGTCCGAGGGCGCCGTTCTCAGGACCGACACCACGTGAGTTACTTCATTCTGTATAGTCGAGCCACGGCAGCGGGCGCGTCCCGCTCCGCATCGAGAGAGGCTGAGGGAACCGGCCCTGTGACGCCTCGGCAACCTACGCCCCGCGAGTGGGCGCGTGGTGCCAATCCCGGTCGGATGCCGAGCGCAGGACGAAAGGAGAACTGAGTTGCCCGCCACCGCACTTCGCTGTCGCGTCTGCGAGACGCACCACCAGCTCGACCCCGTCGGGGTCTGCTCCAAGTGCTTCGGCCCGCTCGACCCGGTGTACGACCGGGAGGAGCAGCGCCGCACGGTCAGCCGCGAGTCGATCGAGGCCGGCCCGCGCTCGATCTGGCGGTACGCCGACCTGCTTCCGGTCGCCGCGCCCGCCGAGCAGCGGCTCGCGCCCGGCCTGACGCCGCTCGTCTCGGCGCCGCGCCTTGCCGAGGCGCTCGGCGTCCGCGAGCTCTGGCTGAAGCTCGACACCGCGAACCCGACGCACTCGTTCAAGGACCGGGTCGTCGCCGTGGCGGCCGCGAAGGCGCTCGAGATCGGCGCGACGACGCTCTCCTGCTCCTCGACGGGGAACCTCGCGAACGCCGTCGCCGCGCGGGCCGCCGCAGAGGGGATCGAGGCCGCCGTTCTCTGCCCGGCCGATCTCGAGCCGGAGAAGCTCGTCGCCACGGCGATCTACGGCGCCAAGATCCTCGCGGTCGAGGGCACCTACGACGACTGCTCGCGCCTCTCGGTCGAGCTGTCGTTCGAGCTCGACTGGGCCTTCGTCAACGTCGGCCTCCGCTCGTACTACGCCGAGGGCTCGAAGACGCTCGCGTTCGAGATCGCCGAGCAGCTCGGCTGGGAGCTGCCGGACGCGGTCGTCGCCCCGATCGCCTCGGGCGCGATGTTCTCGAAGGTCCACCAGGGCTTCGGCGAGCTGCTCGAGCTCGGGCTCGTCGAGGGCACGACGCCGCGGCTCGTCGGCGGCCAGGCCG
>JAFAIV010000082.1 GCA_019236545.1 Actinomycetota bacterium
GCGCGCTGCGAGAACGCGAGGATCGTGCGCGCCTCCGGCACCGAGCGGCCGCGGATCAGGTCGGTGACGAGCCGCGCCTTGCGCGCGCTCGTGTGCACCCACTTCGCCTGGGCGCGCACCGTCTGCCGCTGGGGTGTCTCGACGACCGCCATTACCTCTTGACCTTCGCCGCCCGGTCGCCCGCGTGGCCGCGGAACGTCCGCGTCGGCGCGAACTCGCCGAGCTTGTGCCCGACCATCTGCTCCGAGATGAACACGGGCACGTGCTTGCGGCCGTCGTGGACGGCGATCGTGTGCCCGACCATCTCCGGGAAGATCGTCGAGGTCCGCGACCAGGTGCGGATCATGTTCTTCTGTCCGGCCTCGTTCATCTTCTGGATCCGGCTCAACAGCCGCTCCTCGACGAACGGGCCTTTCTTGCTCGACCGCGACATTTAGCGGCGTCCCTCCTTGCCGCGGCGCCGGCCGCGGACGATCAGCTTGTCCGATTCCTTGTGCTTGCGGCGGGTGCGCTTGCCGAGCGTCGGCACGCCCCACGGGGTGACCGGGTGCCGGCCGCCCTTGGACTTGCCCTCGCCGCCGCCGTGCGGGTGATCGACCGGGTTCATGGCCGAGCCGCGGACCGCGGGGCGCTTGCCGCGCCAGCGGCTCCGGCCGGCCTTGCCGCCGGTCACGTTCTGGTGGTCGACGTTGCCGACCTGGCCCACCGTCGCGCGGCACTCGAGCGGCACGCGCCGCATCTCGCCGGACGGGAGGCGCAGCACCGCGTGCCCGCCGTCCTTCGCGACGAGCTGGACGCCCGAGCCCGCGGAGCGCGCCATCTTCGCGCCCTGGCCCGGCTTCAGCTCGACGTTGTGGACGAGCGTGCCCGTCGGGATGTTCTCGAGCGGCAGCGCGTTGCCGACCTTGATGTCGGCCTCGGGGCCGGACTCCACCATCGCGCCGACGCGCAGCTGCGCGGGCGCGAGGATGTAGGCCTTCTCGCCGTCGAGGTAGTGGAGCAGCGCGATCCGCGCCGACCGGTTCGGGTCGTACTCGATCGCGGCGACCTTCGCCGGGACGCCGTCCTTGCGGCGCTTGAAGTCGATGACGCGGTAGCGGCGCTTGTTGCCGCCGCCCTGGTGGCGCGTCGTGATCCGGCCGTTGTTGTTGCGGCCGCCCTTCTTCGACAGCGGCGCGAGCAGGCTCTTCTCCGGCTCCGACTTCGTGACCTCCTCGAACGTCGAGACGGACATGAAGCGGCGGCCCGGAGACGTCGGCTTGTAGCGACGAATCGGCATGGCTAGAGCTGAGCCCCCTCGAAGATCTCGATCGAGTCGCCCGGCTTGAGCTGGACGACGGCCTTCTTCCAGCCGGGACGCGTGCCCTTGAACAGGCCGCGCCGCTTCGGCTTGGCCTGCACCTTGACGATGTTGACGTTGAGCACCTTGACGTCGAACAGCTGCTCGACGGCCTGGCGGATCTGCGTCTTGTGCGCGTCCTGGTGGACCTTGAACGTGTACCGGTTCTGCGCGATCTGGCCGTAGCTCTTCTCGGAGACGACCGGCGCGATCAGGACCTGGCCCGGATGGAGGCTCATCAGCTGGCCCTCCCCTGCACGAGCGGGAGCGCCGCCTCGGTGACGACGAGCGAGCGCGCCCAGACGACGTGCGCGACCTCGAGCTCGGACGGGACCGTCACGAGCACCTTGTCGATGTTGCGGAACGACTTGATCAGCGCCGTCTCCTCCTCGGTGGCGACGACCACCGTCGGCGTCTGCCCGCCCCAGCCCTCGAGCAGCTCGACGGCCTTCTTCGTCGACGGCGCGTCGAAGGCGCCCTCCGAGACGAGCCCGAGCGTGCCGGCGGTGGCGTGGTCGCTGAGCGCCGAGCGGAGCGCGGCGCGGGCGGCCTTCCGGTTGACCTTGAGCGTGAAGTCGCGCGGGGTCGGCGGGAAGACGACGCCGCCGCCCGTGAACTGCGGCGCGCGGATCGTGCCCTGGCGGGCGCGGCCCGTGCCCTTCTGGCGCCACGGCTTCGAGCGGCCGCCGGAGACGAGCCCGCGGCTCTTCGCCGCGCGCGTGCCCTGGCGGTGCGCGTTCAGCTCGGCCCGCACGGCCTCGTGGACGAGATGCGGCTTGACCTCGACGCCGAAGACGGC
The DNA here is from genome assembly GCA_019236545.1 of Actinomycetota bacterium. Taxonomy (GTDB): domain Bacteria; phylum Actinomycetota; class Thermoleophilia; order Gaiellales; family Gaiellaceae; genus Palsa-739. Next base: position 2,139 of record JAFAIV010000082.1, read on the forward strand.
CTCGTCGAGCGAGACCTCCTTCTTCGCGCCACCGAGGACGGGTGCCTTCGGGGCGGCCACTACGACATCTCCCTGATCTCGAGCAGCCCGTTCTTGGGGCCGGGGACGGCGCCCTTGACGAGCAGCAGGTTGCGCTCGGTGTCGACCGAGTGGACGGTCAGGCCGGTCTGGGTGACGCGGTGCGCGCCCATGTGGCCGGCCATCCGCACGCCCTTGAAGACGCGCGACGGCGTCGCCGACGCCCCGATCGAGCCCGGCTTGCGGATGTTGTGCGAGCCGTGCGTGACCGGGCCGCGGTTGAAGCGGTGGCGCTTCACCGTGCCCTGGAAGCCCTTGCCGATCGAGATCCCCGACACCTTGATCTTGTCGCCCGGCTGGAAGATCCCGACCGTCACGCTCTCGCCCTGCACCGCGTCGGCGAAGTGCCCGCGGAACTCGACGAGATGGCGGTACGCGCCCTCGACGCCGTTCTTGGCGAGGTGGCCGCGCTCGGCCTTGGAGACCTTCCGCTCGGCGACCGGCTCCCACGCCAGCTGCACGGCCTCGTAGCCGTCGGCGTCCGGCGTGCGGACGGCGACGACCGGGCACGGGCCGGCCTCGATCACGGTGACCGCGGTCACGCCGCCGCTCTCCTCGTCGAAGAGCTGCGTCATGCCGAGCTTCTTGCCGAGGATCCCTCTCACAGCTTGATCTCGATGTCGACGCCGGCCGGCAGGTCGAGCCGCATGAGCGAGTCGACCGTCTTCGGGGTCGGCGAGTGGATGTCGATCAGGCGCTTGTGCGTGCGCACCTCGAAGTGCTCGCGCGAGTCCTTGTCCTTGAACGGCGACCGGATCACGCAATACACGTTCTTCTCGGTGGGCAGGGGCACAGGACCGGTGATGGTGGCGCCGGTGCGCTGGGCCGTGTCCACGATGTCGCGCGCGGACTTGTCCACCTGCTGGTGGTCGTAGCCCTTCAGACGGATGCGGATCTTCTGTTGCGGCACCGGCGCCCTTCCTACTTGATGATCTCGGTGACGACGCCCGCACCCACCGTACGGCCGCCCTCGCGGATGGCGAAGCGGAGGCCCTGATCCATGGCGATCGGCTGGATCATCTCGATCTCCATGTTCGTGTTGTCGCCCGGCATGACCATCTCCTGGCCCTCCGGCAGCTTGATCGAGCCCGTGACGTCGGTCGTGCGGAAGTAGAACTGCGGCCGGTAGCCGTTGAAGAACGGCGTGTGGCGGCCACCCTCGTCCTTGCCGAGCACGTAGACCTCGGCCTTGAAGTGCGTGTGCGGAGTGATCGAGCCCGGCTTCGCGAGCACCTGGCCGCGCTCGACCTCCTCGCGCTTGACGCCGCGGAGCAGCGCGCCCGCGTTGTCGCCGGCCTGCGCGAAGTCGAGCGTCTTCTGGAACATCTCGAGGCCCGT
>JAFAIV010000084.1 GCA_019236545.1 Actinomycetota bacterium
CGGGACGCTGAACGGCATATGCCTTCCGCCCGTCCTCCGCTTCAACGCGCGAGTCGCTCCCGACGCGGTGCAACACTTCGGCGAAGCCATCGGGGCGCCCGACGCGCCTGCCCCCGCCGTCGAGGCGCTCGCCGGCCTCGCAGGCCCGAAGCGGCTGCGCGAGCTCGGCGTGCCAGAGCAGGATCTCCCGGAGCTCGCCGCCGCGGCTGCCGAGCGCGGCGGGAACCTCGCGAACGCGCGCCGGGCGACACCGCTCGAGATCGAGCTGCTGCTGCGCGAGGTCTGGTAGCTAGCGGAAGCGCTGCCCTTCGTCGCGGCGGTAGCCCCAGGCGGCGAGCAGGGCGAAGAGCGCGGAGTAGCCGAGGAGCGCGAGCCAATGCGACCACGCCGACGGCCCCCCGGCCACGATCGGCCAGAGGATGTCGCCCCATTGGCGCGTCGGCGTGAAGCGCGAGATCCGAGCGACGAGGCGCGGCAGGTCGTTCGGTCCCGTCCAGAGGCCGCCTGCGTACGACAGAAGCATGTAGAGGAGGTTCGCCACCGGCAATGCGCTCTTCGCCGACGTCCAATACGCGATCGCGATGCCCAGGGCGACGAACGGAATGCTGCCGGCGAGGAGCGCGGCCAGCAGGCGTGGCCACCTCGACGCGGGAAGGGAGAGATCCGTCGCGACCGCCGCCGTCGCGAAGAGGATCCCGACGGCCGTCGCCGCGAAGACGAGCGCGGAGAGCATTCGCCCCGCGATGCGGACCGCGGTCCCGGCCGGGAGCGTCCGCACGAACGTCGCCCACGGCGTCGGCCGCTCGATCGCCGCGGAGACGCCGAACTGGAAGAAGCCGACTCCGATCACCGCGAAGGCCGCGTACGACGCCACGAGCAGCTCGGGCGCGCGCCCTGCGCGCGGCAGGCCGAAGAGCAGGAAGAAGAGGCTCGGGAACGCCAGCGTGGCGATCGAGAACCCTGGGAAGCGCAGGAGTTCGACGGTCTGCGTCCGCGCGTGGACGAGGGCCAGCCTCATGTGCGCCCGCCCGACAGCCGCAGGTAGGCCTCCTCGAACGTCGCATCGCCCGGGGCGCGGAGGTCCGAGGGCGCGCCTTCCGCGACGATCCTCCCGTGCCGGATGACGACGACTCGGCCGGCGAGCGTCTCGGCCTCCTCGAGGTGGTGTGTCGTCAGGAGGACGGCCCCGGAGCCTGCGGCATGCGCCCGCACGGCATCCCAGACGTCGAGTCGCGACTCCACGTCGAGCCCCGTGGTCGGCTCGTCGAGCACGGTCAGCTGCGGGCGCGGCCCGAAGGCGAGCGCCACCGCGAGCCGCCGCCGCTGCCCCGCCGACAGCGCTCCCACCTGCCTTCGCGCGAGGTCGGCGATCCCGAACGCCCGGAGCAGCTCGTCCCGCGGCTGCGGGTCCGGGTAGTGGGCGAGGACGAAGTCGACGATCTCACCCACACGCAGCGTCGGTGGGAACGACATCTCCTGCGGCGTCGACGTCACGAGCCGGCGGACTCGCAACGACCCCGGCGCCTCACCCAGGACGCGAACGGTTCCCCCGTCCGCTCGCCGGAGCCCGAGCAGGATGGTCGCGAGCGTCGTCTTGCCGGCGCCGTTCGGGCCGAGCAGGGCCACGATCTCGCCCGGCTCGACCACGAGGTCGATGCCCTCGAGCGCCACGTGCTCGCCGTAGCGCTTGCCCACGCCCCCGAGATCGACCGCCGCCGCAGCGGCCGGCCGCCTCGTGGTCAGCGCGAGGAGGTTGTAGACGCCGTGCGCGGCGACCGCGCCGGCCAGGCTTCCCGTGACGGCGAAGAGCGTGCCGAAGATCGTCCCCGTCCCGAGCTGGACGGCCACGCCGCGCCAGCGCTGCGCGGGGAAGTGCGTTGCCGCGAACCCGATCGTCGAAGCGAAGAGCCCGAGCCCGATCCCGCTCACGGACGCGAGCCGTGCGAGGGCGAAGCCCCGCCACAACGTCTCCTCGCTCCCGGCGACGACGACCCCGGCGACGAGAAGGCCAGGCCGGAGCACGAGCCCGCGGCTCGCCCGCCCGGCGAGGGCGAGGAAGAGCGTCGCCCCTATGGCGGCGCCGATCGTCAGGGCCGTCCAGCCTGCGATGGGCGGGCGTGGTGGCCTCGTCGGCGCCGCGACCAGGACTGCAGCCGCGGCGGCCGGGAGCAGCACGAGGCCGGCGGGGACTCGCCGCCCCTTCAGCACGTCTCGCCGCCCAGGACGAGCCCGTAGACGACCGACTCGTCGACCCCGTCGACGCCGAGGAATCGCTCCGCGCGGCAGTCGAAGTACCCGCCCAGCGGGCAAGCCTCGACTCGCAGCGCCGCCGCGGCGAGAACCATGTTCTGCATCGCGTGGCCGGCTTCGAGCAGCGCGAAGCGATAGCCACGCAAGCCGTACTTGAACCTCGTCCGCCAGAAGACCGCCGTCACGAGCACGACCGCCGACGCATGCTCCGTCAGCTCGGTCATCGGGGTGAGCTCGGCGATGTCCCCGGCGACGTCTCGCTCGTGCAGGAGCTCGAGCGCTCGACGGCCCGGATCCACGTGGTAGAGGCCCGCGGCAAGGCCGCCGACGGAGTGTGCGACGACGTACAACTCGAGCGGGTAGAGCGCGCCGCCGGACGGGACGGCGCGTCTGCCGGAGCCTGTCTCGCCGTAGCCTGCCAGGAGGAGCGTGGACAGCGCCGCCGCCCGTAGGGCCTGGGGCGAGCTCGGCCGCCCGCTTCGCCGCTCGGCGATCGCCTCCCAGAGTGAGACCTCGGGCCGGAGCGGCGCCGGAAGCGGCACGGAGGGCAGCTGCGGGTTGACCCGTCCCGGCCGTCGCGTGGCCGCCTGCAGCTCGGGCGAGCCGCTCAGCATCGCGACGCCTCGGCCGACCCTATGGCTGAGCTGCGGGTACAGCTTCGAGGCCTCGTGGAACTCCTCGGCGGCGTCGGACAGCTCGGGCTCGGCGCGGCCGTAGAGGACGGAACGCAGGACAGGCCGGGCGTGGTTCACGGGAACGGATGGGGGTCGGGGTTGAGCTCGGCGAAGGTCAGCGCGCGGGGGCGGAGCCCGAGCCTGGCCGGCTCCTCGTAGAGGCGCCGCCCACCCAGCGCGCGGTAGCGGTGGTCGACGTCCAGCGGGCTCAGCTCCGGGACGACGGCGCGCAGGACCCGGAGGCCCGCGTCCGCGACGTCCGTGGACGTCACGTCGACGGCGTAAGCGGTCATGCCCCGCGCCTGGAGCCGCGCGCAGATCGCGAGGACGTGCGTCGCTGCGGTCGTCCCCTCGAGGCTCGGGACCCCCGATATGGCGACCGTCTCCCGGGACGCGTCGAGGAACGCGGCGGCGCCCGCGTTCTCGGCGTCCGAATGGAACCGGATGTGGTCTTCGAACGTGCGCACGTCCTCAGTCGAGAGAGGGAACGTCTCCGCGTCCTGCGCGCGCATCGAGCGCGCCCACGAGCGGACGCGGATCGCCTCGTCGAACGCCTTCTCCACGGCCCGCTCGATCGAGGCAGCCGCGGCCGCGCCGACCCCGAGTGGCGCGTCGTCGGTCGCCGCGGCCCGGGCCACGCCCAGCACGCAGGGAACGTTCCAGAACGCGCTCAGGTCGATGGCAGCCACCGACACCCCGGTCGGCGCGACGAACTCGCCGACGAAGCGGCCAAGGCGGCTGCCCGCGGCCCATGTGAGCCGCGGATGCGAGAGCCGCGCCCGCCAGGTGATCATGAAGGCGTCCCGTTCGAGCAGCTCGAGCAGCCCGGTGGCGAGCGCCTCCTCGACCGTGACGTGGCAGGCGAGCCCGCTGCTCGTCGAGAAGAAGATCGGAGTCTCTCCGGGCCGGAGCCGCCACCCGAGGTAGACGAGCTGCGCCGGCAGCAGCGCCGGCTCCCCGTCCGGCAGCGAGAAGCCCTCGACCCACGCCACCGCGGTCCGCTCGTCGAACCGTGCGTACCGGAAGTCCGAGTCCGCGTACTGCTCATCGGCGAACAACGCGAAGCGGCATGGGTTCACCGCTTCCGGTCCCAGCTCCGCCGCGGAAGCGACCACTGCGTCGACCACGTCGGACGCGCACGCCGAGTAGCGCTCCACGGCTTCGCCGATCGCTGCGGCGCGAGCTGCCGACCTCTCCGCCGCAGAGCCGGCGCCGAGGTGCGTCGTGGGGCGGCCGACGACCGGCTCCAGCCAGCCCGTCTCGCAGAACAGGTTTGCGAGCCGGATGTCGCTCGCCTCGGCGAGCACCTCGTCGACGACGCGGACGATGCCGACGTGACGCGAGACGACGCGTTCGAGGTGGCGCGACGACTCGGACACCGGCGTCGGCGGGCGGTCGCGAAGCTCAAGCGGCGGCATCGAACGCTCCGTGCCACGGTGCGGGCGCGCCGCGACGGCCTGCGGGGGAGCACGCCGGACAGCGCGGCACGCGGAAGAGGACGCTGCGGGACATGGCGATCTCGGGGATCAGCTCGACGGCGAGGAGCTCGCCCACGCACCCGCCGTCGCCGGCGGCGAGCCAGCGGACGGCCGTGAGCGCCGCGAGACCGGCCAGCACCGCGTCGAGCGCCGGCGCGTCCACGAAGGGCCCTCGCTCGCGGTCGGGCACGGGAGAGGTGTTCGCGCTCCGGCGAAGGCGATAGCACTCGTAGCACGCCGACTCGTGGGGAACGAAGACCGGGCCGACGGCGGACACCGACCCGTCGAACGGCAGCACCTGCAGCCAGGGCGTCGCGGTCTCGAGCGCGCGCTTGTTCCACGCCTCGAGCTGGAAGACCTCGTCCGACGCGGGCGCCGCCACCACCAGGTCGCAGCGGAACTCGCCGGCTTCCTCCCAGGAGCGTGCCTCGACGGAGCCGACGCCGGAATCCCGGAGAAGCGCCGCCGCTCCGGCCGCTGCCCCGCCCTCGCCCCTCACCACCACGCGCGCCGCGGCCAGTGCGCCTGCGACCCGCCCGAGCGGCAGCTCTGACGGAGCACGCCGCGAGAAGCTCCGCGGTCCGCAGCGTCGCAGCAGGTGGCTCGTCCGCGACCGGCTCGATCAGCAGCCGGCGGGAGGCCAGCAGCTCCAGCGCGTTGAGGACGGCCGGCCGGGCCGGCTCCCCGAGCTCGGCGACGATCCCGTCGACGTCGTGGGCTCCGTCGAGCAGCGGCAGCAGGTGCGGCATAAGTCGCACGGCCGCACGCCCCTCGAACGTGAGC
>JAFAIV010000169.1 GCA_019236545.1 Actinomycetota bacterium
CCCGAGCCGGTCTACGAGCAGCTCCTGCGCGGCGGCTGCGTCGTCCGCGTCACCGGCGGCGGGATCCGGATCAGCGTCCGCGACCGCGAGGACGACGACCTGCTCCTGCGCGTCCTCGCCGGCGAGGAGCCGCGCGCCGAGCGGCGAGCCCGCCTCGTGCGGGCGACGGCGGAGACCACGATCCGCGTCCGGCTCGGCCTCGACGGGGAGGGTCGCGTCACCGTCAGGACCGGCGCCGGGATCTACGACCACTTCCTCGAGCAGCTCGGCTTCCACGGTGGGCTCGACCTCGTCGTCGAAGGCGACGGCGACCTCGAGACCGGACCGCACCACACGGCCGAGGACACGGCGATCGCGGTCGGCGAGGCGCTCGACCGGGCGCTCGGCGACCGGGCCGGGATCGCCCGCTACGGCTCGGCGACGGTGCCCATGGACGACGCGCTCGCCGACGCCGCCGTCGACCTCGGCGGGCGTCGCGGCGCGGAGGTCGCGCTCGAGCTCGACCCGGGCCTTGCGCGGCACGTCCTCGAGAGCTTCGCCAACGCCGCGCGGCTCACGCTCCACGTCACGTCCAAGGGGCGCGACGAGCACCACGTGGCCGAGGCCGCGTTCAAGGCCGTCGGCCGCGCGCTGCGCGCGGCGCTCGCGCGCGAGGGCGACGGCGTCCCGTCCACGAAGGGCCTGCTGTGAAGGTCGCGATCGCGGCGTACGGTGCCGGGAACGTCCGCTCCGTCGAGCTCGCGCTGCACCGGCTCGGCGCGGAGCCCGAGCTCGCCCACGACCCCGAGCCGCTGCTCGATGCCGACCTCGCCGTCCTCCCCGGTGTCGGCTCCGCGGCCACCGCGATGGCCGGCCTGCGCGAGCGGGGCCTCGACGAGGCGTTCCGGCGACGCGCCGCCGACGGCAAGCCGACGCTCGGCATCTGCCTCGGCCTCCAGCTCGCGCTCGACGAGAGCGAGGAGGACGGCGGCGTCCCGTGCCTCGGCCTCGTCCCCGGCCGCGCGGTTCGGCTGAAGGAGGGCCGCGTCCCGCGCATCGGCTGGGCCAAGGTCGAGCCGCAGGGCGAGGCGTTCTGGTTCGCCCACTCCTATGCCGCCGAGACGCCCGCGACGACCGCGACGAGCGAGGGGATCGCGGCCGTCGTCGAGTCCGGCTCCTTCGTCGGCGTCCAGTTCCACCCGGAGAAGAGCGGCGCCGCCGGCCGGCGCTTCCTCGAGCGATGCCTCTCCCGCGCCTGATCCCGTGCCTCGACGTCGCCGGCGGGCGCGTCGTGAAGGGCGTGCGCTTCCGCGAGCTGCGCGACGTCGGCGACCCCGTCGAGCTCGGCGCCGCCTACTCCGAGGCGGGCGCGGACGAGCTCGTGTTCCTCGACATCTCCGCGACGATCGACGAGCGAAGCAGCGCCGTCTCGGTCGCCGCGCGCGTCGCCGAGCAGGTCTCGATCCCGTTCACGGTCGGCGGCGGCATCCGCACGGTCGAGGACGCGACGGCCGTGCTGGAGGCCGGCGCGGACAAGGTCAGCGTCAACTCGGCGGCGCTCGCGCGGCCGCAGCTGATCGAGGAGCTCGCGGACGTGCTCGGGAGCCAGGCGGTCGTCGTCGCGATCGACACGACGCGCGGGATCGTCCACTCGCACGCGGGCACGCGCAAGGTCGCGCGCGACACCATCGCATGGGCGCGCGAGTGCGAGGCGCGCGGCGCGGGCGAGCTGCTCGTCACCTCGATCGACCGCGACGGCACGCGTGACGGCTACGACCTCGACATCCTCGGGCGGATCGGCGAAGCGGTCTCGCTGCCGGTGATCGCCTCCGGCGGCGCCGGGAACGCGGAGCACGTCGCCGCGGCGCTCGGCGTCTCGCAGGCGGCGCTGCTCGCCTCGATCCTCCACGAGAACCCGGCCCGGCTCGTCTCGCTGCGCGAGGAGCTGCGCGACCTCGGCGTCCCCCTCCGCGATGCCGCCTGAGGGCGACCTCCGCGCCGCGATCGTCCAGGACGCCGACAGCGGCCGCGTCCTGATGCTCGCGTGGATGGACGCGGAGGCCGAGCGCCGCACGCGCGAGACGGGAGAGGCGTGGTTCTGGAGCCGCTCGCGCGAGGAGCTCTGGCACAAGGGCGAGACCTCCGGCAACGTCCTCCACGTCGTCGAGCTCCGGGACGACTGCGACGGCGACGCGCTGCTCGTCCGCGTCCGCGCCGACGGCCCCGTCTGCCACACCGGCTCGCTCTCGTGCTTCGCCCCCGAGCTCTGGCGGACCGTCGTCGAGCGCGTGAAGGACCGGCCCGAAGGCTCGTACGTCGCCTCGCTCGCGGAGGCCGGCGTCGAGCGGGCGGCCCAGAAGCTCGGCGAGGAGGCGGTCGAGGCCGCGGTCTCGGCGGCGGCGCGTGACGGCAGGCTCGTCCAGGAGGCGGCCGACGTGCTCTTCCACCTCTACGTCCTGCTCGCGGTCGCGGGCGTCGACGTCGCGGACGTCGAGGCGGAGCTGGCCTCGCGCCGCCGGTAGTCGTCCGCGACCGACTCCAGGCCTTGCGTCGACGTCCCGCACGTCGGCGGCTGGGGCACGGAGACGGCCGCGGTCGGCGCCTGTTTTCCGGCCGGGCAGCGGTGAAACACCGGGCGCGCGTGGCCGCTACGCTCGACGCGTAGGGCCGGTAGCTCAGCTGGCAGAGCAGGGGACTTTTAATCCCAAGGTCGCTGGTTCGATCCCAGCCCGGCCCACTGGCAGGCAACGTCGGCCGGTCGCCGAAGGAGAGGGCTAGTGCCAATCGAGTCGGTTCGGGCGGGCTTCCGCCTCGCCATGCTCGCGTGCGTGGGCTCCGCCGCGCTCGGGGTCGTCCTGAGCTGGGCGCCGGCTCCGGCGCGCCCCTCCTCGTCCGCTCCGGTCGCCGCGCCGGTCGCGCCGTTCGTCGGCGCCGCGCCTGCCCGGCGGGCGCACGGGTACGGCTGGCCGCTCGAGCCGTTCGACGCGGTGCACCCCGTCCGCAGCGGCTTCGGCGACCCTCGCTTCGGCGCGCGGCAGAGGAACTTCCACTTCGGGATCGACATCCCCGCCGCGGCCCGCGCCCCGGTCTACGCGGTCGCGCCGGGGACGGTGTTCCTGCAGCCCGACCGCGTCGCGGTGCTCGTCCGGCGCGCCGAAGGCCCGTCCGGGTTCGCGTACTGGCACGTGCTCCCCGCCGTGAAGGAGCACGTGTTCGTCCGCACCCACCAGCTCATCGGCTGGGTCAACCCCGCCTGGGGCCATCTCCACTTCGCGGAGCTCGACGACGGCCGCTGGGTGAACCCCCTGCGGCCGGGCGCGCTCACGCCCGAGCCGGCGCCATTCGTGCCCGAGATCGCCCGCGTCGTCGCGGCCGCGAGCCACGGGCACGCGACGATCGTGGTCGACGCGTTCGCGATCCCGCCGGAGCCGCCGCCCCCTCCGTGGCAGCACGCGATCGTCTCGCCCTCGCTCATCCGCTGGCGCCTGCTGCGCGGCGCCGCGCCCGTCACACGGTGGCTCACCGCCGTCGACTTCCGCGGCGTCCTGCCGCCGAACCGCCTCTTCGCCCGGATCTACGCGCCGGGGACACGCCCGACCCTCGCGGGCCGTCCGGGCCGGTATCTGTACTACCTGGCGCACGACTGGGACGTCCGGGCGCTGCCTCCCGGCCGCTACACCGTGGCGGTCGCTGTCCTCGGCACGCGCGGAGCGCGAGCCGGCGCGTCGGCCTCCTTGGACATTGTCCGAACGAACAACGCCCCTTGAATCGCACTCCGTTGCCTGCTAAGGATTCGCGCAGCGGCCCGCCACACTCGCTTTGGGAGCGATGACGGGGAACAACTGAGGAAGGGGCCGCGATGTTCACGAGCAGGACCAGAGGACCGGACGGGTGAGCGCCGTTGCCTCCACCGAGCGCGCCGTGAACGCGCCGGGCGGGGCAACTGTGGCGGCCACGCGGGCGGATGATGCGGTCGAGGTTCGGAATCCGAACCTCGGGCTCCGCCTGCTCGGCTACTCCCGCGCCCACACGAACGCGCTGCTCGAGGAGGCGGCGCGGATGATCGAGCAGCTCTCGGCCGAGCTCGTCGAGCAGCGATGGGCGCGGGCGGAGGCCGAGGCGAAGGTCGTCGAGCTCGAGCGGCGGCCGCCCGAGCCCGCTCCCGTCCCGATCGACGACGCCTGGTCGGAGCGCGTCGTCGGCCAGGCCTTCATCGCCGCCCAGCGCGAGGCGGCCCGCATCGTCCAGGAAGCGGAGCAGCGTGCCCTCCTCGTCGCGCGCGGAGCCGACGCCGAGGTGCAGCGGCTCCGCGAGGAGGCCGACGAGCTGCGCATGCGGATCCAGGCCGAGCGCGAGCGCTGGGTCTCGACGCTCGAGACGGCGCTCGCCGCGGCGCGGCCGCCGCGGCCCGTCGTCGCCGAGCCGCCCGAGGCGCAGAAGGACGACACGATGGACGAGCCGCTCGTCGGGTGGGCGGCCGGCAGCGAGTGGGAGGCGCTCTGAGCGCCGTCGCGCCTCCCGTCCCGCTCGGCGACGCCGCGGCGCTGGTCGCCGAGCTCCGCGGCGCCGCCGTCCGTCGCCGCCGGCGCGCCTGGGAGCTCCGGTCCGGCCTCCACGCCGGCATGCGGGCGAACGCGCTCGCGCTGTTCGTGATCCTCTCGCTCGCCGTCTTCCTCGTCGTCAAGGCCGAGTTCCGGACGGCGACCTCGAGCGCGGCGTTCTACCTCTACGGCGTCACGGTCACGTCGATCGTCCTCGTCCAGATGACGATCGCGTTCTCCCGCTACCGCGACCTCGCCGTCGCCGCCGTCGACGCCTACGGCTTCCCGACGTTCGCGTCGCCGCTCGTCAGCTGCCTCGTCGCCGTCCACAACGAGGAGGACGTGATCGAGCAGTGCATCCGCTCGCTGACGAGCCAGACGTACCCGAACACCGAGGTGATCGTCGTCGACGACGCCTCCACCGACGGCACGCTCGCCCGCCTCCACGACCTCGCTCGGCGGTACGAGATCACGGTCGTCGCGCTCGAGCGGAACGTCGGGAAGAAGCGCGCGCTCGCCGAGGGGATGCTGCGCGCCTCCGGCGAGATCTTCGCGTTCAGCGACAGCGACTCCGTCTGGGCGGAGGACGCGCTCGAGCGGACGGCGGCGATCATCCGCGCGCACCGGGACGTCGGCGCGGTCAGCGGCCACTGCCGCGCGCTCAACGCCCGCGACAACCTGCTTACGCGGATCCAGGACTCCTGGTACGAGGGTCAGTTCTCGGTGCGGAAGGCATTCGAGAGCGCCTTCGGCGCCGTCACCTGCGTCTCGGGCCCGCTCGCCGTCTTCCGGCGCGAGGCGATCTGGAACTACATCCCCGCCTGGCAGGACGACACCTTCCTCGGCAACGAGTTCCGCTTCGCGACCGACCGGATGCTGACCGGCTTCGTGCTCTGCGGGAAGCAGGTCGGTGCGAAGCTGAAGGCACGCCACGCCGGCTCGCCGTTCCTCGACATCGACTACCCGGAGCGCGACTGGCGGATCGTCTACAGCCGCTCCGCCCGCGCCTGGACGGTCGTGCCGGACACGATGAAGCGGCTCGTCCGCCAGCAGATCCGCTGGAAGAAGAGCTTCGTCCGCAACACGTTCTTCACCGGGCGCTACTACTGGCGGCGCCCGCTCCTGCCCGCGGCGGCGTACTACCTGCACGTCGGCTTCGTGCTGTGCGGGCCGCTCGTCGCCTTCCGCCACCTCGTCTACGTCCCGCTGCACGGGAACCCGAACTCTGCGCTGCTCTACCTCGTCGGGATCCTGCTCGTCGGGTCGATGTTCGGCGTCGCGCACTGGCGCGTCGAGCCGGATGCGAAGCACTGGATGCTGCGGCCACTGATGAGCGTGCTCTCCACGCTCCTGCTCTCCTGGTTGCTCTTCTACTCGCTGCTGACCATCCGCAAGATGCGCTGGGCTCGTGACTGACCTCGGCTACGAGCGCCCGCGCCGGCCCTCCCGCGTCCGCCGCTCCTTCGGCTGGGCCGCGCTCGCGCTCGTCGCGCTGCTCGTCGCCCTGAAGGTGCTGGCGTACGTCCACCCGGGTTCGGTCGGCGTGGGCAGCTTCCGCGGGCTCGTGGACAGGACGCGGCTCGACATCGCGACGGCGATCGAGAACGTCCCGTTCCTGCACGGGTGCCCGTCCGGTCAGCGGAAGCTCGTCCTCGACGGCGGCTGGCTCTGCGCGCCCGACAACTCTCGTTGGGACGCGTACACACGGGTCTACGAGACGTACCCACTCGCGCCCGGCGGCCGCGACGAGGTCTACCGCTCGACCGGGAGTGGGACGATCGCCGCCGCCGACGACCTGCTCCGGGGCATCTGGCGCGTGCCTCGCTACGCGCCGGTGCGCCTGCCGATGCGGCCGACCTGGCGCGAGGACCCATACCACTCGGTCTACTGGCGCCTGAACTTCTACGCGCTCCGCCCGACGCAGAACCTGCTCTACGCCTTCCGCCTCACGGGCGACCCCGCGTACGCGCGGCGACTGATCCGGATCGTCGACAGCTTCGTCGCCACCGAGCCGACGGACCCGCGCGCGTGGAAGGACAACCACGCCGTGGCCTTCCGCGCGATGGTGCTCGCCGAGGAGTGGTGGCAGCTCCGCGCGCGTCACGCGCTCAGCGAGGCCGAGAGCACGAAGCTCCTCCGGGAGCTGGAGCGCACCGGCCAGTTCCTCGCCGACCGCAACCATTACGAGCCGGAGCACAACCACGGCACGAACGAGGCGGCCGCCCTGCTCCAGCTCGGCGTCGACTTCCCCGACCTCCCGCACGCGCGCGCCTGGCTCGCGCTCGCGCGCTACCGGCTCGCCGAGAGCATCCACCACCTCGTCGACGCGGACGGCGCGCTGATCGAGAACTCGCCCTACTACGACTTCTACACGCTCGACAAGTACTGGCAGATCGCGCAGTTCGCGCGGCGGACGGGCGTCGTGATCGCGAAGGACTTCGACGCGCGGCTCGCCCGGATGATCGAGTACGCGACCTACCTGCTCCAGCCGGACTCGTCGGTGCCGTTGCTCGGCGCGTCGCTGCAGGGGTCGCTCCACGACACGGGCTCGTTCGCGCAGATGGCGGCGCAGCACCCGACCTTCGCGTATGTCCTCACCCATGGCGCCCAGGGCCGGCCGCCGGCGCACACGAGCGTGTACTTCCCCGCGACGGGGCAGGCGATCATGCGCTCGGGCTGGGGCTCGGGCGCGAGCTTCGCCGGGCAGACGTACCTGACGTTCAACGTCGGCGCGTACCGCACGCGCCACAGCAGCCTCGACGCGCTCGCGATCACGCTCTTCGGCGGCGGCATCCCGCTCCTGCCGGGCGCCGGGCTCTACTCGTACGACCCGGGCGTGATGCGCCGCTACTTCCAC
>JAFAIV010000204.1 GCA_019236545.1 Actinomycetota bacterium
TCGGGTTCGTCCTCGAGAACCGGCACCAGGTCTCGGTGCACTTCGTCGTCGCGACGGCGCGCGTGTCGTTCGTCTGGGTGCTGCTCCTCGCCCTCGGCGTCGGGCTGCTCGGCGGGATCCTGCTGGCGCAGCTAGAGCGCCGACGGCGCCGCCGCGCCCAATAGCGCCCCGAGGCGCTCGACGCCCTCGCCGATCTCCGCCGGCGAGACGTAGCTGAAGGCGAGCCGGGCCGAGCGCTCGCCGCCCTGGCCGCGCGGGAAGAAGTCCGTCCCCTTCACGAGCAGCACGCCCGCCTCCTCGGCGGCCGTGAAGAGCTCGTCGACGTCGGGCCCGGACGGGAAGTCGATCCAGACGAAGTAGCCGCCCTCCGGCCGCGTGAAGCTCGCATCGGCCGGGAGGTTCCGCTCGAGCGCCTCGAGCATCGCGTCGCGTCGCGCGCGCAGGAGCCCGCGCACCCGCTCGAGGTTCGGCTCGAAGTTGCCGCGGCGCAGGAACTCGTGGACGGTCGCCTGCGTGAGGAACGGCGGCGAGATGTACGTCGAGACGGCGAGCGCCTCGATCTTCGCGGCGAGCTCCGCCGGGAAGACGAAGTAGCCGACACGCACGCCCGGCGCGACCGTCTTCGAGAACGAGGACGAGTAGGCGACGTTGACGCCGCCCTCGAGGTCGAAGAGGAGCGGCGGCGCCTCGCCCTCGTAGCGGACGAGCCCGTACGGGTCGTCCTCGAGCACGAGCACCCCGCGCTCGCCCGCGATCCCGGCGACGCGGCGGCGGCGCTCCTCGGACATCGTGCGGCCGCTCGGGTTCTGGAAGGTCGGGATCGTGTAAACGAAAGCGGGCTTCTCCCCGGCGTCGAGCGCGCGCTCCAGCTCCTCCGGGATCAGCCCCTCGTCGTCCATCGGCAGCGCGACGATGTCGGCGCCGAGGCGGGAGAGGATCTTCAGCGGCCGGTCGTAGGTCGGCGCCTCGACGAAGACTCGCGTGCCGGGCTTCACGAGCTGCTCGGACAGGAAGACGAAGCCCTGCAGCGAGCCATTCGTGATCACGACGCGCGACGGCTCGACGCCGTGGCGCTCGGCGATCCACTCGCGCAGCGGGCCGTAGCCGCCGCCGGGGCCGTAGAGGAGGACGGCGGTTCCGTCGCGCTCGAGCGCGGCGCGAGCGCAGTCGGCGAGCTCCTGCACGGGCAGGCATTCCGGCGCGGGCGCGCCGCGGGCGAACGAGATCGCGGCCATGGCCGCAGCCTAGCGGCCTACTTCACGCGGTCGGCGACCATCTGGGCGACTTCCGTCGGAGTTGTCCCGACTTCGATCCCCCGCGCCTCGAGCGCTTCCTTCTTCGCCAGCGCCGTCCCCGAGGAGCCGGAGATGATCGCGCCGGCGTGGCCCATCGTCTTGCCGGGCGGCGCCGAGAAGCCGGCGATGTACGCGAGCACCGGCTTCGTCACGTGCTCCGAGATGAACGCGGCGGCCTTCTCCTCCTCGTCGCCGCCGATCTCCCCGACCATGACGATCAGCGCGGTCTGCGGGTCGTCCTGGAACTTGCCGAGGACGTCGATGAAGGACGAGCCGACGACCGGGTCGCCGCCGATGCCGACGATCGTCGAGTTGCCGAGCCCGAGCTGGGTCAGCTCGTGGCCGATCTGGTAGGTCAGCGTGCCCGAGCGGGAGACGAGGCCGATCGCGCCCTCGCGGAAGATCTCGGCCGGGATGATCCCGGCGTTCGCCTTCCCCGGCGAGAGGACGCCCGGGCAGTTCGGCCCGATCATCGTCACCCCCTTGCCGCGGAAGTACGTGTACGCCCGCAGCATCTCGTGCGCCGGGACGTGCTCGGTGATGCAGATGACGGTGCCGATGCCGGCGTCGACCGCCTCGTAGATCGCGTCGGCGGCGAAGCGCGCCGGAACGAAGATCAGCGAGGTGTTCGCGCCCACCTTGTCGACGGCGTCGGCCACCGTGTCGAAGACGGGGATGCCCTCGACGTCCTGGCCGCCCTTCCCCGGCGTGACGCCGGCGACGACGTTCGTGCCGTAGGCGCGGTTGCGCAGGCCGTGGAAGCGGCCCTCGCTGCCGGTCAGGCCGGCGACGACGAGGCGCGTGTCGTTGTCGACGATGATCGCCATCTACGCGTGGACTCCCTTGATCACGAGCGTCGGCAGCGGCATCCAGCCGTTCCGGACCCGGTCGCCGAGGAGCTCGAGCACGCGCGGCCGGTCCTCGGCGGGCGTGCGCGCGCGATCGAGCCACGGGCCGATCTCGAGCGGCCGCTCCATGTGCCGCTCGTCGACGACCCGCAGGCCGGCGAGCTCGAAGAAGCTGTGCCACTCCGCGACGCCGTAGTTCCGCACGTGGCTCGGGTCGCGGAGACGGTCGGCCTGCTCGGAGGTCTCGCTGACGAAGGTGTTGTCGCAGATCACGACGCGGTGCCGCGCGACGCGGGCCATCTCCTTCACGGCCGCGACGACGTCGGCGAAGTGGTGCGCCGCGACGCGGCAGGCGACGGCGTCGAAGCTGCCGTCGGCGAACGGGAGGTGCTCCGCAGGCCCGATCACGTCGGGCTGCATCCCGGGCGCCGGGTCGACGGTGACGACCGTCGCGCCCGCCTCGCGCAGCCGGCGGGCGACGTGGCCGCCGCCGGTGGCGACGTCGAGCACGGTCACGCCGGGGCCGGGCTCGCACCACTCGACGGTGAGGTCGAGGTCCTCGCCCTCCGAGTGGATCGCGCTCGTGCGGTAGTCCTCAGCGCGCTCGTCCCAGACATTCGTCATTTGGCGAGCTCCACCGCGCGCCGCGCCCCGTCGAGCATCGTCGCCTCGGGATGGATGTTCGGCTTGCCGGCGTCGGCGAGGATCTTGCGGCCCTCCTCGGCGTTCGTCCCGTCGAGCCGGACGACGATCGGGTACCGCGACATGTCGAGCCGCTCGAGCGCCTCGAGGATCCCGCGCGCCACCTCGTCGCAGCGGGTGATGCCGCCGAAGATGTTGAAGAAGATCGACTTGACCTGTGTGTCCCGAGTGATCACCTCGAGCGCGTCGACGACCCCCTGCGCGTTGCCGCCACCGCCGAGGTCGCAGAAGTTCGCGGGCCGGCCGCCGACGTGCGCGACGACGTCCACGGTCGACATCGAGAGCCCGGCGCCGTTGCCGCAGATGCCGACCTCGCCGTCGAGCTTCACGTACGTGACGCCCTTCTCGCGCGCGAACGCCTCGATCGGGTCGGCCGCGCTCGTGTCGCGCCACTCGGCGACGTCGGTGTGGCGGAAGAGCGCACTGTCGTCGACGGTGAACTTCGAGTCGAGCGCCTTGACCTCGCCCTGCGGCGTCACGATCAGCGGGTTGATCTCGCAGAGCATCGCGTCGAACTCGACGAACGCGCGGTAGAGCTTCTCCATGATCGCGGCGATCTGCTTCTGCTCGGACGGATCCTCGACGCCGGCGCCGTAGATCAGCCGCCGCGCAACCCATGGCTGGAAGCCCTCGAGCGGGTCGACGTGGAGGCGGACGAGCGCGTCGGGGTTCTCCTCGGCGACCTGCTCGATCTCGACGCCACCCTGCGTCGTGAACATCAACAGCGGCTTCTTCGCGCCCCGGTCGAAGGTGACCGAGAGGTAGTACTCCTTCGCGATGTCGCTGGCCTTCTCGATCCAGAGCTTGCGGACGACGTGGCCGCGGATGTCGAGCCCGAGGATGCCGCGCGCCTTCTCCTCGGCGTCGCCCGGGCTCTCGGCGAGCTTGACGCCGCCCGCCTTGCCGCGGCCGCCGGTGAGCACCTGTGCCTTGACGACGACCGGGCTGCCGAGGCTCGACGTCGCCGCGCGCGCCTCCTCCGGCGAGACGACGAGCTGGCCGTCGCTCACGGGGATCCCGACGCGGCGGAAGAGCTCCTTGCCCTGGTACTCGTAGAGGTCCACCGGCGGCTGACTCTACCGAGCAGCCGCCGCTGGACGAGGCAGTACTAGTAGCCGGACCCGCCGCCGTAGGAGGGCGGGGTCTGCGTCCCGGCCGACTGCGCCTTCGAGCCGGTCGGAGTGAGCGCGAACCAGACGCCTCCCATCCCCTGGCCGTTCGCCTGGCCGGAGCTGGAGTCGCCGGAGAAGCGGTAGAGCGGGTGGCCGGCGAAGGTCACCTGGAGCTTGCCGTCGGTGCGCTTCGTCGTCCCGAGCAGGGACGCCTTCAGCCCGGAGGCGACGGAGGGCAGACCGGTCGTGAGGAGCGGCGGCCAGGTCGAGGCGCAGGCGCCGTAGCACGCGCTCTTCCGCGAGTCGTGCGCGTACATGTAGAGGGTGGCCCCGGCCGAGTCGACGAGGACGGTGCCGAAGGTCGTCGGGCCGAGCTTGACGACGGTGCCGTGCTTGGGCGACGCCGCGAGCGCCGAGCCGGCGAGGACGAGTGCGGCGAGCGCCGCGAGCGAGATCCGTTTCATGCCCCCTCCTACGCGGGGGCTCAGGCTTCGGATTCCCCGTCCGCGCCGATCACGCAGATCACCTGGCCGGTGGAGACCGCCTGGCCGGGCTCGACGGAGAGGCTCGCGACGGCGCCGGCGCGGTGGGCGTGCACCTCGTTCTCCATCTTCATCGCCTCGACGATGCAGATCACCTGGCCCGCCTCGACCTCGTCGCCGTCCGCGACCGCGACGGAGAGCACCGTCCCCTGCATCGGCGAGACGACCGCGTCGCGCCCGCCCGCGCCGCCCGCCCCGCCGCGCGAGCGCTCGCGCCTGCGCCGCGCGAGCTCGAGCCACGGCGGCTCCGGCTCGAGCACCTTGACGTCGAACCGCCGCCCCTCGACCTCGACCGATCGCACCCGCTCGACCGTCCGCCCCCCGGGACTTAGTAACAGACTGTTACTTGGCGTAGGCCGTGGGGACACGTCCAGCTCGGCCGCGCGGGCTGCCATCTCCTCGGACTCGACCAGGCCGTGGCAGGTCTCGCCGGCGATGAAGCACGGGTGCGAGAGCAGTGCCTTGTGGAAGGAGATCAGCGTCGTCGGGCCCTCGATCCAGAACTCGTCGAGCGCGCGCAGCATCCGGGCGCGCGCGTGCTCGCGGTCGACGCCGTGGACGATCAGCTTCGCGATCATCGGGTCGTACGCGCCGGAGACCTCGCGCCCCGCCTCGACGCCTGAGTCGACGCGCACCCCCGGGCCGGACGGCTCGCGGTAACCGGTCACCGGCGCGGGCGCCGGCAGGAACCCGCGCGAGACGTCCTCGGCGTTGATCCGGCACTCGATCGCGTGGCCACGCAGCTCGACCTGCTCCTGCATCAGCGAGAGCGGCTCCCCGAGCGCGATCCGCACCTGCTCGCGGACGAGGTCGAGGCCGGTGACCACCTCGGTCACCGTGTGCTCGACCTGGATGCGGGTGTTCATCTCCATGAAGAAGTAGTCGCCGTCCCGGGTCAGCAGGCCCTCGATCGTCCCGGCCGAGCGGTAGCCGGCCGCGCGGGCCGCCTCGACGCCGATGCCGCCGATCCGCGCCCGCAGCTCGTCGTCCACCGCGGGCGACGGCGTCTCCTCGATCAGCTTCTGGTGGCGGCGCTGGATCGTGCAGTCGCGCTCGCCGAGGTGGATGACGTTGCCGTGCGCGTCGGCGAGAACCTGCACCTCGACGTGGCGCGGGTCGACGATCAGCTTCTCGACGTAGACGTCGGAGTTGGCGAAGTACGACTGGCCCTGCCGCTGCGCGGTCTCGAACGCGCGTTGCGCCTGCTCGGGCGAGTGCACCTCCTCCATCCCCTTGCCGCCGCCTCCGGCCGCGGCCTTGATCAGCAGCGGGTAGCCGATCTCCTCGCCGAGCGCGAGCAGCTCCTCGACGGAGCCGACGGGATCGGTCGTGCCCGGGATGATCGGGACGCCCGCCGCCTGCATCGCCGTCCGCGCCGCGGTCTTCGAGCCCATGAGCTCGATCGCGGCCGGCGGCGGGCCGATCCAGACCAGCCCCGCGTCCTCGACCGCCCGCGCGAACTCCGCGTTCTCCGCGAGGAAGCCGTAGCCGGGATGCACCGCCCCGGCGCCGGCGCGCTGCGCCGTCTCGACGAGCCGGTCGATCCGCAGGTAGCTCTCGGCCGCGGGCGGCGGTCCGATCAGGAACGCCTCGTCCGCATACGCCACGTGCAGCGCGGCGCGGTCGGCCTCCGAGTAGACCGCGACCGTCCCGATCCCGAGCTCGCGCAGCGTCCGGAAGATCCGCACCGCGATCTCCCCCCGGTTGGCGACCAAGACCTTGTCGAACATGAGCGAACCGTATTCTCCCCGGCAGTGAGCCCGGCCGATCAGCTGACCGTCGCCCGCGCCCTCTCGGTGCCGGTCGTGATCGTCCTCTACGCCTGGCCGTTCCACGACCACGCGTACTGGGCCACGGCCTTCTTCTGCGTCGCGATGGCGACCGACTGGTTCGACGGCCGGCTCGCCCGGCGCCACGGGAGGACGTCACCGCTCGGCTCACTGCTCGACCCGATCGCGGACAAGGTGCTCGTGGCGGCGACGCTCGTCATGCTCGTGGGCCTCGACGTCGCGCCCGCGTGGATGGTGGCGCTGATCATCGTCCGGGAGCTGCTGATCGGCGGGCTTCGCCAGGCGGCGATCGAGCGCGGGATCGTCATCGCGGCGCGCGACCTCGGGAAGCTGAAGACGTGGGCGCAGGCCGTCGCGGCGGCGCTCGGTGGCTTCGCGGCCGCGGGCGCGTGGAGCAGCCGCGTCGCGTGGTGGGCGCTGCTCGTCGCGGTGCTGCTGACATGGATCTCCGGGCTCGACTACGCCCGGGCCGCGCCGCGCCTCCTCGCGGGCGGCGCGCAGGCCGAGTAAAGGCTCTCGTCAGGCCGCGATGCCGTGCGCGTCGCACCACTCGCCGAACCGAGCCCACGCGCGCAGGTACTCGCGGAGGGAGTAGAACCCCTCCTCGATCTCCGCTCGAACCGCCCAGTGACAGTGGCCGCAGTACCCGAGCTCGTCCACGGCGGGCGCCTCGTTGCAGCGGATGCACTCTTCCCACATGCCCGGTGAACGTCCGGGCAGCGGTGGCGGTTACGGCTCGTCGACCCGCGGCGGGAGGAGCGCCTCGGCCCACGCCGAACCCGGCTCGGGCTCTCCGTCGTCGTCCGCGAGCGCCGCGAGGATGGCCTCGCGCTCCTCGTCGGTGGGCTCGGGCGTGATCTCGAATTCCACGGAGAAGAAGGCTAAGGTCCCGCGCGACCGAGGTCGATGGAGGTGAGCGTGGGTCTGCGTCTCGCCGCTCTTGGGGCGCTGCTGGTCGTCGTCTACGCCGGGCCCGCCGCGGCCGGCGGCTCCCGCGTGCCCGACTGGGCCGCGCCGCAGATCCATGACGTCGTCACGCGCGGCCTCATGGGCGACAGCGTCGCCACCTTCGCGCCGAACAGCCCGCTGACGCGCCAGGCGCTCGCGCTGCTCGGCTGGCGGCTGCAGGTGAAGCTGACGCCGCCGCCCACGCCCGCGCCCGCGACCCCGCCGCCCACGGCCCCCGCCGACACGACGACGACCTCGACCGATCCCACCGCGACCACCACGACCTCGACCGACCCCGCGGCGACTGTCCCGACCACGACCACGACGGCCACGACCGTGACGACCACCACGACGCCCGCGCCCGTCGTCACGACGCCGGCGCCGACACCGCCGCCGCCCCCGCCGAAGGTCTCCGACCCGGCGGCCCGCGTGACGATGACCGAGCTCGACGCGCACCTCGTCTCGGTGCTCGGCCTCACCGGCGCGGCGGCCGAGTTCCAGCAGAAGGCGCGCGCTGCCGGCCTCCGCGTCCCGCCCCGGTTCGGGGCCGAGGTCGTCGCGCGGCTGCTCGGGCTACGCACGAACCACCCGGCGGCGCAGGACTTCCTCGAGCTGCTTCCGAACGACCCGGCGACCCGTGCCGAGGCGGCCTACTCTGCCGCGCAGATCGCCGGCTTCGGCTTCCTCGGCAACGGCTGGCAGATCGCCGCCGTCCAGAGCCTCGCCGACTCGTTCCAGCTCCCCCCGTTCAGCTCGTGGCAGACGCGGATCCTCGACACCGCCGTCGCGCGGATCGGCATGCCGTACGTCTGGGGCGGGACGAGCGACGGGCCGGAGACGGACTTCGGCGTCTGGGCGCGCGGCGGCTACGACTGCTCCGGCTTCGTCTGGCGCGTCTACAAGCTGACGCCGTACGCCGGCGAGCGCGACCTCGCCTCCGTGCTGCGCGGGCGGACGACCTTCGTCATGAGCGTCGAGGTGCCGCGCTCCGAGCGGATCCCGTTCGCGAAGCTCCAGCCCGCGGACGTCATCTTCTTCGGCGCGCACGGCCCGCGCTCGAGCAGCGCCGAGGTCGACCACATGGCGATCTACCTGGGCAACGGCTGGTTCATCCAGTCGTCCGGGCAGGGCGTCGCGCTCGCCACGCTGACCGGCGACTACCGGCACGAGTTCGCGTGGGGGCGCCGTCCGCTCCGCGAGGCCGGCCTGAGCGGCTGAGAGGTACTGCGAGCACGATCACCCCAATGGGTGATTTCTCCGGGTAGCGGGATCTACCAGACTTCGACTGTCTGGCGTCCTGAGTCTCTGGAGGAACCAATGTTGGAGTGGAAGCCTCGCCTCGTGTTCCTGCTGGTGCTGGTGATGGTCGTTGCGCTCGCCCTCGAGCTGGGTGGGCTCGGCATCGGCCACATCCTCAACCACCAGTGGGACGGCGGCAGCAACCACCAGTGGTAGGCCGCTCGCGCTGATCCACACCTAGGGAGGGAAAGGGTGACCGGTCTCCTGCGGAACGCTTTTGCGCTCTTCGGCGCCGGCCCCGGATTCGACCGCCGGCGGCGCCGGTGAGTGCGCTGTCGTGAGCGGGCCCAACAGGGTTCCAGCCAGAGTCCTCGCAATCGTGACCCCCGTCATCTTGGCGGGGGTCACGGCAATCGGGGCCGCTGTCTACTCCTACTCGACGAGCCACCACACGATGGGCGCGGTGGCCGCGCTGGCGTCGTTCCTCGTCGTGATGATCCTCGCCGAGCACTTCCCGGTGCCGGTCGAGGGGATGGAGTCCGACGGCGTCACGCTCGGCTTCGTCTTCGCGGTCGCCACGATCATCCTGCTCGGCTGGCAGGCGGGCGTCCTGATCGCGGCCGGCGGCGTCGCGTTCTCGAAGCTCGGGCGGCGGCCGCCGATCCGGATCGCCTACAACAGCTCGATGTTCGCGCTGTCCGCCCTCGCCGGTGGGCTCGCCGCGGCACAGATCCACGGCAACTCGACCGGAGCGCTGATCGCGAAGGTCGCGCTCGCGGCGTTCCTCTACAACTGGGTCGTCAACCTCGCGCTGATCTCGGCGGTGCTCGCCGCGAGCTCCGACCGCTCCTTCTTCGAGATCGCCTGGGAGAACGTCCGCCAGACGACGGCTCCCTTCGCGCTGATGGCGTCCGCGTCCCTCATGCTCGTCGTGCTCTGGCAGCGCTCGCCGGCGCTGTCGGTCGCGCTCGTCGGGCCGCTGCTCGCGATCGCGCTCTACCAGCGCTCGACGTTCAAGGCGCTGCGCGCGATGCGGCTCGCGCTCACCGACCCGCTGACGGGCCTCGGCAACCACCGCAGCTTCCACGAGCGCCTGCAGCGCGAGCTGACGACCGCGGAGCACTCCGGCGGCGCGCTCAGCCTCTGCCTCGTCGACATCGACGACTTCAAGCTGATCAACGACCGCTTCGGGCACCCCGTCGGCGACGAGGTGCTCGGGCTCGTCGCGTCACGGCTTCGCCAGGGCGGCGAGAGCTTCCGGCTCGGCGGCGACGAGTTCGCGGTCCTCCTCCCCGACCACGACGAGCGCCAG
Source organism: Actinomycetota bacterium (assembly GCA_019236545.1). Classification (GTDB taxonomy): domain Bacteria; phylum Actinomycetota; class Thermoleophilia; order Gaiellales; family Gaiellaceae; genus Palsa-739. Next base: position 9,789 of record JAFAIV010000204.1, read on the forward strand.
GCGGTGGCCGTGGCGAACTCGATCGTCGAGCGCGTGGGGATGGTCGAGATCCAGGGGGTCGGCGCGATCACCGCCAGCGCGGGCGTGGCGACGTACTCGCAGCAGGGCGTCGGCCGCGACGAGCTGATCCGCCTCGCCGACAGCGCCCTCTACTGGGCGAAGGAGGACGGCAAGAACACCGTCCGGACGTACGAGCCGCAGCCGCTCGAGCTGACCGAGCTGACCGAGCTCGCCGAGGGGCCCGACCGCGCTGCCCGCTACCGCGCCGCCGCGAGCCTCGCGAAGGCCGTCGACGCGCGCGACGCATACACCGGCAGCCACTCCGAGCGCGTGAGCGAGCTCGCCACCCGCATCGCGCGCCGCCTCGGCGTCGACGAGACGGAGGTCGAGCTGACGCGCCTCGCGGCGAGCCTCCACGACCTCGGCAAGCTCGCGATCCCGGAGGAGATCCTGCGCAAGCCGGCCGCGCTCACCGACACCGAGCGGCTCGTGCTCGAGCGCCATCCGCAGATCGGCTTCCACATGCTCGAGAGTCTCGGCGTCGAGCCGGTCGCTGAGTACGTCCTCCACCACCACGAGCGCTGGGACGGCAGCGGCTACCCGAACGGCCTCCGCGGCGACGAGATCCCGCTCGGCGCCCGGATCATCTTCGTCGCCGACGCGTTCGACGCCATGACGTCCGACCGCGTCTACCGCCGCTCGCGCTCCGAGCGCGAGGCGCTCGCGGAGCTCTCCCGCTGCGCGGGCAGCCAGTTCGATCCCGCGATCGTCGACGCCTTCGCCGAGGAGATCGAAGGCTCACGGTCGATGCGGCCGGTCGCCGGCGTCTCCGGTTCGAGTTAGCCGCGCGCGGGCAAGGCCTCCTCGACCCGAGCCGAGGAGGACGACCATGAAGAAGCAGCCACGCGTCCCCGGGATGCGCGAGAACACGGTGAAGCCGAACCGGCAGATGCGCCGCCACCCGCAGGGCCTCCCCGAGGATCAGCCGCTCACGCGCGACGCCCCGCTGCCGAGCGAACCGGACGTCTCCGACGTGCGCGCCAAGACCACCGGCCACGGCAAGAAGACGGCCGACAAGTGGAACCAGTGACGCGCCGCTAGAGCGGGATGTTGCCGTGCTTGCGCCGCGGGCGCGGCTCGGCCTTCGTCAGCGCGGTCGTCAGCGCGTCGATGAGCACGGGCCGCGTCCGGCGCGGCTCGATCACGTCGTCGACGTAGCCGCGCTCGGCGGCGCTGTACGGGTTCGCGAACTTCTCCTTGTAGTCCGCGATCAGCTCCGCGCGCTCCTCGGCGGGGCGGTCGCGGTAGATGATGTTGACCGCTCCCTCCGGCCCCATCACCGCGACCTCCGCGGTCGGCCAGGCGAAGTTGAAGTCGGCGCGGATGTGCTTCGACGACATGACGTCGTAGGCGCCGCCGTAGGCCTTGCGCGTGATCACGGTCAGCTTCGGCACCGTCGCCTCGCAGTAGGCGTAGAGGAGCTTCGCGCCGTGGCGGATGATCCCGCCCCACTCCTGCGCCGTCCCCGGCAGGAAGCCCGGGACATCGACGAAGGTCACGAGCGGGACGTTGAACGCGTCGCAGGTGCGGACGAACCGCGCCGCCTTGTTCGACGCGTCGATGTCGAGCACGCCGGCGAGTGAGCGCGGCTGGTTGCCGACGACGCCGACCGCGTGCCCGCCGAGGCGCGCGAAGCCGCAGACGATGTTCTCCGCCCAGCGCTCGTTCACCTCGAGGAACTCGCCGTCGTCGACGATCCGCCGGATCACGTCGTGCATGTCGTACGGCTTGTTCGGGTTGTCGGGGATGAGCGTGTCGAGCTCGCGGTCCTCCCGGTCGGCCGGGTCGGTCGGCGGCGTGAACGGGGGCCGCTCGGCGTTGTTCTGCGGCAGGAACGAGAGGAGGTAGCGCGCGTCCTCGAGGCACGACTCCTCGTCGGGCGCGGTGAAGTGCGCGACGCCGGACTTCGACGCGTGGGTCGCCGCGCCGCCGAGCTCCTCGAAGGTGACCTCCTCCCCGGTCACCGTCTTCACGACGTCGGGGCCGGTGATGAACATGTACGACGAGCCCTCGACCATGAAGATGAAATCCGTCATCGCCGGCGAGTAGACCGCGCCGCCCGCGCACGGGCCCATGACGAGCGAGATCTGCGGGACGACGCCGGACGCCTGGACGTTGCGCCAGAAGATCTCGGCGTAGCCGGCGAGCGAGACGACGCCCTCCTGGATCCGCGCGCCGCCCGAGTCGTTGATCCCGATCACGGGGCAGCCGTACTTCACGGCCAGGTCCATGACCTTGACGATCTTCTCGGCGAAGACCTCGCTCAGCGAGCCGCCGAACACGGTGAAGTCCTGCGAGAAGAGGAAGACGCGGCGGCCGAAGATCGTCCCGTAGCCGGTCACGACTGCGTCGCCGTAGGGGCGGCGGTCCATCATCCCGAAGTTCCACTCGCGGTGGCGCACGTAGCGGTCGAGCTCGACGAACGAGCCCGCGTCGCAGAGCTTCTCTGCGCGCTCGCGCGCGAGTAGGCGACCCTCCTCGCGGCGGCGCGCGACCGACTTCTCGCTGCCGGCGTGGAGCGCCTCCTCGCGCAGCTCCTCGAGCCAGGCGAGCTTGCCCGCGGTCGTCTCATGCCCCTCCGCCATCGGGCGGAGCCTACTGCGTTGGTACGGTCGGGCTGTGCGGGAGCGGCTGCCGGCGGCGCTTCGGATGCGGGATTTCGCGCTGCTCTGGACCTCGTCGCTGACGAACGGGATCGCGGGCCAGATGGTCGCCGTCGCGATCGGCTGGCAGGTCTACGCGATCCACCACAGCCCGCTCGATCTCGGCCTCGTCGGGCTGATGGAGTTCCTGCCGCTGCCGCTGCTCGCGCTGCCGGCCGGGCACCTCGCCGACCGCTCGTCGCGGCGGCTCGTGGTGGCGGCGGGGACGTGCATGCACATGGCGATCGCGGCGGCGCTGCTCGCGATCACGCTCGCAGGCGCCCGCGCGCTCTGGCCGTTCCTCGCGATCGGGGCGGCGGCCGGCGTGATGTCGGCCGTGACGAACCCGGCCGGGCGGGCGCTGACGCCGCAGATCGTCCCGGAGGATCTGCTCCAGGGCGCGCTCGCGCTGCGCAGCGTCGCGAGCCAGATCGGGATCGTCACGGGGCCGGCGCTCGGAGGCGTGATCTTCGCGATCGAGCCCGTCGCGGTCTACGCCAGCGCCGTCGGGCTGATCGGCGTCGCGCTGGCGGCGGTCCTCGCGCTGACGCCGCGGCCCGCCCCGTCGACCGCGGCCGCGGCGCCGACCTGGGACAACCTCGCCGCCGGCGCGCGCTTCATCCTCTCGACACGGATGCTGCTCGGGCTGATCCTGCTCGACCTGTTCGCCGTCCTGCTCGGCGACCCGATCGCGCTCGCGCCCGTCTTCGCGAGCTCGATCCTCCACGCCGGGCCGATCGGGCTCGGCGCGCTGCGCACGGCGCCGTCGGTCGGGGCGCTGCTCGCCGGCTTGCTGATCGCGCGCCGCCCGCTCCGACTGCGGGCCGGCCCCGCGATGCTCGGGATCATCGCCGTCTTCGGCGCCGGGACGATCGTCTTCGGCGTCTCGAAGTGGCTGCCGCTCTCGCTCGGGGCGCTCTTCGTCACCGGCTTCGTCGACATGATCAGCGTCAACATCCGCCAGACCGCAGCGGCGGTGATCACGCCGCTCCACCTGCAGGGCCGCGTGAACGCGGTCGAGTGGGTCTTCATCAGCGCGTCGAACGAGCTCGGCGCGTTCGAGGCGGGCGCGGTCGCGTCGCTGATCGGGACGGTGCGCGCGGTCGTCCTCGGAGGGTCGCTGATGATCGCGGTCGCGGCCTCGTGGACGCGGCTCTTCCCGGAGCTCTCGCGAATGGGCCCGCTGGCCGACCTCCGTGTAGGGTCGGCGCCATGACGCTCGACCGGTCGACCATGTGGCCGTACGACGAGCACGGCGAGAAGGGCGAGTACTCCTACGCCCGCGACAGGACGCCCACCGTCGTCGCCGCGGAGGACGCGCTCGGGGAGCTCGAGGGCGGGTCGGCGCTGCTCTTCCCCTCCGGCGCGGGCGCCACCACGGCGCTCGTCCTCTCGCAGCTCCGGCCGGGCGACACGATCGCGCTCGCGGCGGGCTGCTACTACGGGACCGGCGTGCTGTTCGAGACGCTCGAGCGGTGGGGCCTGCACCACGTCGAGTTCGACCAGACCGGCCCGCCGCCGGACGGCGTCCAGCTCGTCTGGCTCGAGGCGCCGTCGAACCCGTTCCTGACGATGCCGGATCTCGAGGCGGCGGCCGCCCATCCCGCGCCGGTCGTCGTCGACTCGACCGCGGCGACGCCGGTTCACCTCCGCCCGCTCGAGCACGGCGCCGACTTCGTCGTCCACAGCGCGACGAAGTACCTCGGCGGCCACCACGACGTCCTCCTCGGCGCGGTCGTCTGCCGGGACCCGGCCGCCGCCGAGGCGCTGCACCTCTTCCGCACCCGCACCGGGATCGTCGCCGCGCCGGACCCGGCCTGGCTCCTCCTGCGCGGCCTGAAGACGCTGGAAGTGCGCGTCCGCCGGCAGACGGAGTCCGCCGCCGTGATCGCGGAGCGCCTCCGCTCCCACCCCGCCGTCTCTGTCGTCCGCCACCCAGGGATCGGCGGGATGATCTCGTTCGACGTCGCGGACGAGGCGGCCGCGCGGCGGGTCGAGACCGCGACGCGCCTGATCGTGAACGCGACCTCCCTCGGCGGCACGACCTCGACGATGGAGAGCCGCCGCCGCTGGGAGGGCGACCGCGTCCCAGGCGGATTGCTCCGCCTCAGTGTCGGCCTCGAGGACCCGGACGCGGTCTGGGCCGACCTCGCGCAGGCCCTCGACACCACCCTGTAACCCGGAGGCGATGAGTCCGGGCGGCTTCCGGGGTCTCCCGGATGGCCGAGCGTGTTGCCCGGCAGGCAGACTCGTCGAAACGGAGACGACCGAGGGTCGGAGAGGGAGAACATGGAGAGACAGAACCTGGCCGCGCGCGCCGGCCGCTGGAGCGCTGCGCACTGGAAGACGGCGACGGTGGTGTGGATCGCCTTCGTCGTGGTCGCCGTCGTGATCGGCAAGGCCGTCGGCACGGTCGGCCTCACCGACGCGGAGCAGTCGACGGGCGAGGCGGCCCGCGCCCAGACGATCCTGCAGAACGCCGGCTTCACGCAGCCGGCCGCCGAGAACGTGCTCGTCCAGAGCACGAGCGCGACGGTCTCCGACCCGCGCTTCCGGCAGACGATCGACTCGGTCGTCGCCACGCTGCACGGCCTGCCGCAGGTGCGCGACGTGCGCTCGCCGCTCGCCGCGGGCGGTGCCGGCGCGATCTCGAAGGACCGCCACTCGGCGCTCGTCCAGTTCGCGATCACCGGCCGCTCCTCGGACGCGGACAAGCGCGTCCAGCCCGTCCTCGACGCCGTCGACCGGCTCCAGAAGCGGACGCCGGGCTTCACCGTCGCCGAGTTCGGCTTCGCGTCGGCGACGAAGGAACTGAACGACACGCTCGGGAACGACTTCAAGAAGGCCGAGCGCCTCTCGGTGCCGATCACTTTTCTGATCCTGCTCTTCGCCTTCGGCGCGTTCGTCGCGGCGGGCGTGCCGGTGCTGCTGGCGTTCACGGCGGTGCTGGGCTCGCTCGGGCTCGCGTCGCTCGTCAGCCACGTCTCGCACGCCTCCGACGCGACGAACTCCGTGATGCTCCTGATGGGCATGGCGGTCGGCGTCGACTACTCGCTCTTCTACTTGAAGCGGGAGCGCGAGGAGCGGCTCGCGGGCGCGGGCGAGGAGGCGCTGCCGCGCGCGGCGGCGACCTCGGGCCAGGCGGTGCTGATCTCCGGCGCGACGGTGCTGATCGCGATGGCCGGGATGCTCTTCGCCGGCTCCAAGGTGTTCACCTCGATCGGGATCGGGGCGATGATCGTCGTCTTCACGGCGATGGTCGGCTCGCTGACCGTCCTCCCCGCGCTGCTCGGCAAGCTCGAGGACCGCGTCGAGCGCGGCGTCCTGGCCGTGGCGGCCGCGACGCTGCTGCGGGCGCTCCGGCTCGTCAAGGCGCAGCCGCGCTGGCTCGTGCGCCTGCGCGACCGGCAGACGTGGCTCCGGCGGCTGAAGGGCGACCGGCCAGAGTCGCGGCTCTGGGCGGCGGCGCTGAAGCCGGTGCTGCGCCATCCGGTGATCTCGGTCGTGCTCTCGGTGGCGCTGCTCGTCGTGCTGGCGGCGCCGGTCCGGAACATCCACACGAAGCTCCTCAGCTTCACGGACCTGCCGAAGAGCATCCCGATCGTCCAGACCTACGCCAAGATCCAGAAGGCGTTCCCGGGCGCGCAGACGCCGGCGCAGGTCGTCGTCCAGGCCCCGAACGTGAACGCGCCGGAGGTGCGGCAGGCGCTGAACGCGATGGAGAGCCGGGCGCTCGCGAGCGGGCAGATGTTCCAGCCGATCCGCGAATTCGTGAACCCGGCGCACACGGTCGTCCGCGTCGAGGTGCCGCTCGCCGGCGACGGCGACAACGCGGCCTCGGTCGCGGCCCTGACGACGCTGCGGCAGGACGTCCTGCCGGCGACGCTCGGGAAGGTGCCCGGCGCGACCTTCGCGGTCACGGGCGAGACCGCGGGCACGCACGACTTCAACGAGACGATGAAGTCGCGCTTCCCGCTCGTCTTCGGGTTCGTGCTCCTGCTCGCGTTCCTGCTGCTGCTCGTCACGTTCAGGTCGATCGTGATCCCGATCAAGGCGATCGTGCTGAACCTGCTCTCGGTGGCCGCCGCCTACGGCGTCCTCGTGTGGGTCTTCCAGGAGGGCCACCTGCAAGGGGCGCTCGGCTTCCACTCGAACGGCGCGGTCGTGACGTGGCTGCCGCTCTTCCTGTTCGCCGTCCTGTTCGGGCTCTCGATGGACTACCACGTGTTCATCGTCAGCCGGATCAAGGAGCTGGTCGATCGGGGCGAGCCGAACGACGTGGCGGTGGAGCACGCGATCCGGCGCACGGCGAGCACGGTCACGGCGGCGGCGGCGGTGATGGTCGCGGTCTTCGCGATCTTCGCCTCGCTGCGGACGCTCGACATCAAGCAGATGGGCGTCGGCCTCGCGGTGGCGATCCTGCTCGACGCGACCGTGATCCGCGGCGTCCTGCTGCCGGCGACGATGAAGATCCTCGGCCGCTGGAACTGGTACCTGCCGAGCTGGCTGGAGTGGCTGCCGCGCTGGACGCCGGAGGGCTCGGAGCGCGCCCCCGACGCCCCGCCCGCCGCGGCGCTGGACTAGGAGCCGTCCTCGGGCGGCGGGGCATCCTCCTCGGTGCCCCGCCGCCTGTCGGCCTCCCGCCAGGCCTCCTGCATCGTCTCGTCGTCGACCTCGCCGCCGCCGCGGCCGAGGTCGTTCTCCTGCTCGAACTGGGTCGGGCGATCGCTCATGCGCAGGGTTTGCCTGCTCCGGACGCGGCCAAACCGAGCCTGTACGTCCGAAGGAGCGGCGACGGAGGGAGGGGCGCGCTAGCCTGCGCGGGCTTTGGGGTCGAAGTACAGGATTCTCGTCGCCGAGGACGACGAGGCATTCCTCGACACGCTCGTCGTCCTGCTCGAGCAGGACGGCCGCTTCGAGGTCGCCGGGCAGGCGCGCGACGGCGGCGCCGCGGTCGAGCTCGCGGCGAAGGTGAAGCCGCACGCGATCGTGATGGACATCGAAATGCCCGGCCTCGACGGCGTCGAGGCGACGCGGGCGCTGCGGAGCTCGTCGCCGTCGCTGCCGATCGTCGCGGTCAGCGGGCACGACTACGAGGAGCGCGTGCTCGAGATCCGGAGTGCCGGCGCCGACGACTACGTGCGCAAAGCACGCGTTCCCGAGGACCTCCCGTCCGTCCTCGGCGAGCTGCTGACCCGGCGCGGCTAGATTCCGGGCCATGCGGAGGCTCGCAGTCGCGGCGCTGGCCGTCCTCGTCGGCGTCGGCGCGCTCGTCGGCTACGGGCTCTACCGCAAGCACCTGAGCCGCGACCACTACGGCCGCTCGGCGACGAGGGGATTCCAGCCGAGGGCGCTCCCGAAGCCGGTGCTGGCGAAGGGGATCGCCTGGCCGACGTTCGCGTTCGACAACGCGCGTCTCCACGTCGGGCCGGGGAACGTGCGGCCGCCGTTCCGGCGCGTCTGGACGGCGGGCGGCGCGTCGCTGCTCGAGTTCCCGCCCGCCGTGGCGTTCCGGCGGCTCTACCTCTCCGACGCGAACGGGACGCTGATGGCGCTGTCCGCGCGGACGGGCGCGCGCGCGTGGGTCGTGCACGAGAACCGCTGCGTCGCCGCCTCGCCGGCCGTGAACACCGAGGGCCGCGGCACCGTCTTCGAGGCCTTCCTCGACCGCCGCCCGTGCCGGAAGAACGCCGCCGACGGCGAGGTCGTCGCGGTTGCCACGGGTACCGGGAAGGTGCGCTGGCGGAAGCACATCGGCGCAAGCGAGACCTCGCCCCTGCTGATCGACCAGCATCTCTACGTCGGCGACTGGCAGGGCACGGTCTGGTGCATCCGGGAGGGCAGCGGCAAGACCGTGTGGACGTACCGGACGGGCGGCCCGGTGAAGGCGGCGATCGCGTCGGCGGGCGACCGGGTCTACGCCGCGTCGTACGACGGCCACGTCTACGCGCTGAACGCCGACACCGGGAAGCTCGCCTGGCGGGCGTCCGAGGACCCGCGCTTCCTCGGCGGCGTCGGCACCTTCTACTCCACGCCGGCGCTCGCGTACGGCCGGCTCTTCCTCGGCTCGACGGACGGGAAGGTGTACGCGTTCGACCTCGCGAGCGGGGCGCGGCGCTGGTCCCACTCCACCGGCGGCTACGTCTACGGCTCGCCCGCGATCTGGAACCGCGAGGTGCTCGTCGGCTCCTACGACCACGTCTTCTACGCCTTCGACGCCGCGACCGGCGACCTCGACTGGCGCTTCCACGCGAACGGCCCGATCTCGGGCTCGGCCACGGTCGTGGACGGGATCGTCTACTTCGCGACGCTCTCCGGCCGAACGTACGGCCTCGACGCGCGCACCGGCAAGCAGCTCTGGACGTTCCCCGACGGCAAGTACACGCCGGTCGTCACGGACGGGCGCCGGCTCTATCTGAACGGGTACGGGAAGGTCTACGCCCTCGCGCCCGTGAAGCGCTGACGGGCGCGCGCGGCTAGCGCATCTGGGTCACAAGCCGGAGGAGGGACTCGAACCCTCGGCCTAACGCTTACAAGGCGTTTGCTCTACCAGCTGAGCTACTCCGGCAGGCCGAGCGGAGCGTAGCGCCGAGCCGGGCTAGAGCAGGACCTCGCGGCCCTTCTGGTGCGTGATGATCTTGCGCTTCACGCGCTGGAGGGCGTTGTCGATCGTCTTCGTGTCGCACTCGAGCCGCTCGGCCATGTCCTCGTAGGACGAGCCCTCGAGGTAGAGGCGCAGCGCCTCGGACTCGAGCCGCGAGAGGCCGGTGCCGAGGTTGAAGACGAGGCTCTGCAGCTCCTCGGTCGAGATGACGACGACCGACGGCTCGTGGACGGCCGGGCCTGGGAGCGCGTCGCCGAGGGTGCACTCGCCCTCGCCGTCCTGGCCGGCCGGCGTGTGGCTGAACGAGACGTACGTGTTCAGCGGCGCGTGCTTGAAGCGCGTGGCGGTCTTGATCGCCGTGATGATCTGCCGCGTCACGCAGAGCTCGGCGAAGCTGCGGAACGAGGTCTCCTTGTCGGAGCGAAAGTCGCGCACCGCCTTGTAGAGGCCGATCAGCCCCTCCTGGATGAGGTCGTCGCCGTCGCCGCCGGCGAGGAAGTACGAGCTCGCCTTGAGCCGGACGAAGCCGGTGTAGCGGCGGATGAGCGCGTCCATGGCCGCGCTGTCGCCGTTGCGGGCCTTCAGCACGAGCTGCAGATCCTCAAGCTCTCGTTGAGCCTTCTGCGGCGAGTAAGCGGTCGCGGTGCGAGCAGCCAAGGCGTCTCCCCAGGTCACGGGTGAGAACCCTCACCCTGTAGTTGAGGGCGAAGATAGCAACGGGTCCAAAGTTTTACAAGTCCTTTTGCAATGGACCCAACCTGTTACGAACGCCTGTTCGGGTGGCGTTTCCCCGCCGAGCGAGGGTTTCGTGATCGAGCTCTCGCCGGATACCGGGCTAGCGGCCGCGGCGCAGTCGCTCGAGCGCAGCGAGGGTCGCCGGGTCGAGGCGGTCGCGTAGGTCGCCGCGGGCGCCGGGGTCGTGCGTCGGGCGCGCGAGCTCGGCCAGGAACGTCTGCGACGAGAGCTTCCGCACCTCGATCCCCGAGGTGCCGCGAACGGCGGAGTCCGAGGAGACGACGGCGACCTGCTCGCGGCGCCGGTGCTCGGCGGCGAGGCGCTCGATCAGCGCGTCGGCGTCCTCCGCCCAGC
>JAFAIV010000279.1 GCA_019236545.1 Actinomycetota bacterium
GCGTGGGGCAGGGGCGCTCGAAGAAGGCGGCCGAGCAGGAGGCCGCGCGCGAGGCTCTGGAGCGCCTGGCCGCCTGACGTGTCGTTGTCGTCTGGCATCCTTGCCGGCGTGAGACCCCGCGAGAGCAACTCCGAGCGCGGCTGGCGCAGGCTCGAGGAGGAGCGCGAGGAGACGGAGGAGCGCGGGATCCTCGAGCTCTTCCACCGCGAGGAGCCCGACGAGGACGCGCCGCTCTCCCGCTCCGGAGACGACGAGGACTGACGTGGCGGTCGCCCCCGAAGCGCGCGCGTGGCACGAGCTGTTCGCCGCCCGCACGCGCGCCGGCGCGGGCGACGCGATCGCGCGGATCCTCGGCTACCTCGGCCGCCCCGACCTGATCTCGTTCGCCGGCGGCTTCCCCGACCCGGCGACGTTCCCGGCCGAGCGGACCGCGCAGGCGTTCCGGGAGCTCGCGCACGCGGGGGACGCGACCGCGTTCCAGTACGCGCCGACACCCGGCCTGGCCGGGACGCGCGACGCGCTCGCCTCCCGGCTGGAGACGCTGCAGGGGCATCGGCCGGCGGAGGGCGAGCTGCTGGTGACGAGCGGCGGCATCGAGGCGCTGGAGCTCGTGGCGAAGTCGTTCCTCGAGCGCGGCGACACGGCAGTCGTCGAGGGGCCGACGTACCTCGGCGCGATCATGGCGTTCCGCGGCTTCGAAGCGGAGGTCGTCGCGGTCGCGCTCGACGAGGACGGCCTGCGCGTGGACGAGCTCGACGCGCTGCTCGCCGGTGGGCTGCGGCCGAAGCTCCTCTACACGATCCCGGAGTTCCAGAACCCGGCGGGCGTCACCCTCTTGCTCGAGCGGCGTCACGCGCTCGTCGAGCTCGCGCGGCGGTACGGGTTCCTGATCGTCGAGGACGTCGCGTACCGGGAGCTCTCGTTCGACGGGTCGGCGCTGCCGTCGCTGTGGTCGCTGGCGCCGGACGCCGTCGTCCAGACGGGGACGACCTCGAAGACGTTCTTCCCCGGCGTCCGTCTCGGCTGGGCGGTCGGCCCGCAGGAGGTCGTCGCGCAGCTGACCGCGGCGAAGCAGAACACCGACCAGTGCGCGGGCGCGCTCGGCCAGCGGCTGTTCGAGATCTACGCCCGCCGCGGCTGGCTCGACGAGCAGCTCGAGCGCTCGCGCGCGCTCTACGCGCGCCGCGCCGAGCGGACACTCGCCGCGCTCGAGCGGACGATGCCGGAGGGTGTCACGTGGACGCGCCCGGCGGGCGGCTTCTTCACCTGGGTGACGCTGCCGGTCGACGCGGACGAGCTCGCCGTGCGCGCGGTCGAACAGCACGGCGTCGCGGTCGTCCCGGGGACCCCGTTCTACCCCGACGGGCGCGGCGGGACGAACCTCCGCGTGTCGTACTCGCTCGTCCCCGAGGAGCTGATCGACGTCGGGATCGAGCGCCTCGCGTCCCTGCTGTAGAGCCGTCCGTACCCGGCGCTAGGGTCCTGCCTCGTGCATCTGCGCGCCGTCAAGCTGCGTGGCTTCAAGTCGTTCCCCGACCCGGTCGAGGTGCGGCTGGAGCCGGGCGTGGGCGTGATCGTCGGGCCGAACGGCTCCGGCAAGTCGAACGTCTCCGACGCGATTCGCTGGGCCGCCGGATCGCTCAGCCCGAGCGAGCTGCGCGCCGAGAAGCCGGACGACGTCCTCTTCGCAGGCTCGGCCGGCCGCGGCCCCGCCGACTTCTGCGAGGTCGAGCTCCTGTTCGACAACGCGGACGGCGCGCTCCCGGTCGACTACGCGGAGCTCTCCGTCACGCGGCGCCTGCATCGCGGCGGCGAGGGCCAGTACCTCGTCAACAGGACGCCCGTGCGGCGCCTCGACCTCGTCGAGCTGCTCGCCGACCTCGGGCTCGGCCAGGGCATGCACTCGATCATCGGCCAGGGCAAGGTCGAGGCGATCCTCGCGTCGAAGCCGGAGGAGCGGCGCGCCCTGATCGAGGAGGCCGCCGGCCTCGGCCGCTTCAAGGCGCGGCGGCACCGCGCCGAGCTGAAGCTCTCGCGCGTCGCGATCCAGGTCGAGCGCGCGCGCGACCTCGAGGAGGAGGTCAAGAAGCGGCTGCGGCCGCTCGCCCTGCAGGCGACGGCGGCGGAGCGCGCGGAGAAGCTCCGCGGCGAGATCGCGCGCCTGCGGGCGCGCATCGCGCAGCTCGACCTCGCGCGGCTGGAGGAGCGGCTGGCGGACGTCGACTCGCGGCGGACGGCGGCGGCGCTCGTGCGGCGCGCGGCCGGCGAGCGGCTCGAGTCCGTCCTGGAGGAGCGCGGCCGGGCGGAGGAGGAGCTGGCGGACGCCGCCGGCAGGCGCGAGCAGGCGATGCAGGAGCTCTACCGGCTGCGGAGCGCGGCCGAGCGCCTCGGGATCCGGCGCGAGTCGGCGTCCGGACTGCTGGAGCGGGTGCGCGCGGATCTCGCGGCGGCCGAGGCCGACGCGGGCGATCCGGGCGTCGAGGTCGCGGAGCTGGAACGGCTCTCGCGCGAGGCGGCGGAGGCTGCGCGGATCGCGGCGGTCGAGCGCGAGACGACGGCGGAGCGCGCCCGGCAGACGCTCGCGCGGCTGGTCGCGGCCGAGCGCGCGGCGCGCGCGGAGGCGCAGGCGCGGCTGGACGAGGTGCTCGCGGAGCGCGGCGGGATCGAGGCCGAGCTCACCGGCGCCGCG
>JAFAIV010000346.1 GCA_019236545.1 Actinomycetota bacterium
CGACGCCGGCCTCGCCGAGCGCGGCGACGGTGGCGGTCGGGTCGCCGTTCGGGTGGAAGGAGACGAGGGTCGAGTGGCCGGGCGGCGTCACGACCTCGACGAGCGGCTCGAGGAGCTCGCGGCAGCGCGCGGCCATCTCGGCGGCGCGCCCGTAGGCCCATTCCGGGCGCGAGCCGATGGCGGCGACGAGGCCTGCGAGGCTCGGCACCGCGGTCCAGCCGGAGTCGAACCGCGGCGCGCCCTCCTTCGCGACGAACGCGCCCGAGGCCTCGTGGGACGACTGCGCCAGGAACGACGGCGACGCGACGGAGAGCCGTTCCGGGTCGGCGACGTAGAGCGCGCCGGTCGCCTCGGGTCCGCAGAGCCACTTCTGCGCCGAGACGGTGTAGAAGTCGAGGCCGTCCACGTCGACCGGGATCGCGCCCGCGGACTGGGCGCCGTCGACGAGCACCGGCACGCCCGCCTGCTCGCGCACGCGCGCGAGGTCGAGCTTCCGGCCGGTCGTCCAGAGCACCTGTGACGTCGCGATCAGCCGCGTCCGCGGCGTCACCGCGCGCAGGATCGCCTCCTCGTCCCCGTCGACGACGATCACGCGCGCGCCGGTGGCGTGGAGCGGGCCGGTGAGACCGAAGTGCTCCTGGTCGGTCGTGACCACCTCGTCGTCCGGGGTCAGACCGAGCCCGGCGCAGACGATCGCGCAGCCACGGGTCGTGGAGTCGGTGAGCGCGACCGAGAGCGGCTCGACGCCGAGGATCCCGGCTACCGCCGCGCGCAGCTCGGCCCGGAGCGCGAACGTCCGCTCGATGTATGCCTTCCCGCTGCGGCCGTCGTCCAGGTGCTCGTCGAGCTCGACGCGCATCGCCTCGATCGTCGCGCGCGCGAGCGGGCCGTTCGTGCCTGCGTTGAGGTACGCGTACCGCTCGAGCACAGGGAACTGCGCGCGGGCCTCGTCGTGCGTCATCCGACGACCGCCTCCACCGGCGCGTGGTCGGAGAGGAGGCGGCCGGCGAGGCGGCGGCGCTCCTCCGGCCAGACGGCCGTCCGGGCGGGCAGGCCGCGGGCGAGCAGCCAGTCGATGCGCGGCTCCGGCTCGGTGAAGCCGTCGAGCGCCCGGAACGTCTCCGAGCGAGCCGGGAGGACGTTGGCGTCGCCGGCGAGGATCAGCGGCTCGCCCGCGGGCGCGAGCCCGTCGAGCCAGGCGACGGCCCGCTGCAGCTCCTCGTCGGCGAGGCGCTCGTTCCCGGTCGCGTGGAGATTGGCGACGAGGACGGGCGCGTCGAGCCGCACCGCCTGGCAGACCCGGCGCTCGCGGCCGCTGCGCGGGTTGAGGACGAGCGCCTCGTGGCCGAGGACGCGGTGGCGCCGCGCGACGAGGACGGCGTTCGCCTGCCCGGTCACGGCCGAGCGCAGGAGGCCGTGGTTCAGGCCGGTGACGATCCGACCGAGCCGCGGCGGCAGCAGCGGCCGTGCCGCGACGGCGCCGAGGGCCGCCATCCCGCTCCAGTCCTCCAGCCGGGCGAGCGCCCAGACCGGCACCTCCTGCAGGCAGACGACGTCCGGGTCGTCGGAGACGGCGAGCCCCACCATCTCCTCCAGGTAGGCGCGCCGCTCGGGCGGGTCGGCGTTGCCGTGGAAGACGTTCCAGGTGCGGACGAGCAGTGCCACCCCGCGTAGCCTACGAGCCGTGCGCGTGCTGCTCGCCGATCCCCCGGCCTTCACGCCGACGTACGACCACGAGCTCGCGGTCGCGCTCGCGCGCGAGGGCGCGGAGGTCGAGCTCGTGACGTCGCGCTTCCGCTTCGGCTCCGCGCCGGATCCGGAGGGCTACGCGCGGCGCGAGCTCTTCTACCCGGTCTCGTCGCGCGTGTTCGGGCGCTCGCCGCTGCGGCTCCCCGTGAAGGCGGCGGAGCACCCGCTCGGGCTCGCGCTGATGCGGCGGCGGCCCGCGGACGTGCTCCATCTGCAGTGGCTCGCCGCGCCGGAGCTCGACGTCCGTCTCTGGCGGCCCCAGGCGCCGGCCGTGTTCACCGCGCACGACCTGCTGCCGCGCCGGACCGCGACGAAGCTCCAGCTCTGGCGGACGCTCCTCTCGCGCTTCGCGCGTGTGATCGTCCACAGCGAGAGCGGCCGGGAAACGCTCGCCTCGCTCGGCGTCCCCGAGGAGCGGCTGCGCGTGATCCCGCACCCGGTCTTCCCGAGCGAGCCGGAGCGGCGCGACGACGGCCGCACCGTCCTCAGCTTCGGCGTCATCCGCCCGTACAAGGGGCTCGGCGACGCGATCGACGCCGTCCGCCGCGCCGGGGACGCGCGCCTCCTCGTCGCCGGCGATCCCCTCGAGCCGGTCGACCGCTACCGCACGGCGGCGGACGGGCTCGTCGTCGAGTGGCGGCTCGGCTACCTCCCGCCGGCCGAGGTCGACCGCGCCTTCGGCGACGCGACGCTCGCCGTCTTCCCGTACCGGCCGGAGCTCGACCAGAGCGGCGCGCTGCTCCGCGCGCTCGGCGCGGGCGTCCCGGCGGTGGCGTACGACGTCGGCGGCGTCGCGGAGCCTGTGCGCCGCTTCGAGGCCGGCCGCGTCGTCCCGGCCGGGGACGTCGAGGCGCTGGCCGAGGCGATCCGCGAGCTGCTGGGCGACCCCGCCGCGCTCGAGCGCGCCCGCGAGGGCGCCCGCCGCGCGCGCGAGGAGCTGACGTGGGAGGCGGCCGCCCGCGCGCACCTCGCCGTGTACGAGGAGGTCGCGTGATCTTCCGCCGTCCGTCCCGCTTCGGCGACCTGATCGACCGCCAGCTCGACGTCTTCTCCCACGACGAAGCCGTCCTCCTCTCGGACTGCCGGGAGCGCGAGCAGGCGTACGGGCGCGCGCCGCGCGAGGACGCCGAGGAGGCGTACGGCGACTACGTCGACGCGGTCGACGCCGCCGTCGACGCGCTGGAGGCGATGCGCGACACGTTCGCCAGGACGCTCGACGAGGACACGGCCGAGGCGTACGAGGCCGAGTTCAACCGCGCCGCCCGCCGCCGCTGGCCGGCGCTCGGCGAGGAGCTGGCCGAGCGCTGATGGCCCGGATCGAGGACTACGCGCTCCTCGGCGACCTGCAGACCGCGGCCCTCGTCGACCGCAGCGGCTCAGTGGACTGGCTCTGCTTCCCCCGCTTCGACTCCGGCGCCTGCTTCGCCGCGCTGCTCGGCGGGCCGGAGAACGGCCGCTGGCTGATCGCGCCCGAGAACGGCGGCACCGCGAGCAGGCGCTACCTCGACGGGACGCTCGTCCTCGAGACGACGTGGGAGACCGACGAAGGCCGTGCGCGCGTCCTCGACTTCATGCCGCCCCGCGGCCGTGCGCCCGATGTCGTCCGCATCGTGGAGGGCCTCCGCGGCAGCGTCGAGATGCGCTCCGAGCTGACGATCCGCTTCGACTACGGCCACGTCGTCCCGTGGGTGCGGCGCGTCGGCGACGCGCGCGTCGCGGTCGCGGGGCCGGACGCGCTCTGCTTCCGCACACCTGCTCCGACGCGCGGCGAGAACATGCGGACGGTGTCGCTCTTCCGCGCGCACGAGGGCGAGCGGACGCCGTTCGTCCTCACGTGGTACCCGTCGCACGAGGATCCGCCGGCGCACGTCGACGCGGAACAGGCGCTCGCCGACACGGAGTCGTTCTGGCGCGAGTGGTCGTCGAGCCACGAGGTCGCCGTCCCGGACGAGTGGGAGCCGGTGCTGGAGCGCTCGCTGCTCGTCCTCAAGGCGCTGACGTTCGCGCCGACGGGCGGGATCGTCGCGGCGCCGACGACCTCGCTGCCCGAGTCGATCGGCGGCGTGCGCAACTGGGACTACCGCTACTGCTGGCTCCGCGACGCGACGCTGACGCTGCTCGCGCTCGTCCACGCCGGGCATCTCGAGGAGGCGGGCGCGTGGCGCGCCTGGCTCCTGCGCGCGGTGGCGGGCGACCCGGCGGCCGTCCAGATCATGTATGGCGTCGCCGGCGAGCGGCGGCTGAGCGAGTTCGAGCTCCCGTGGCTGGCCGGGTACGAGGGCTCGCGGCCTGTCCGGGTCGGGAACGCGGCGAGCGGCCAGATCCAGCTCGACGTGTACGGCGAGGTGATCGACGCGATCTACCAGGCGCGGCTGAGCGGCCTCGAGCCGCTGCCGGAGGCGTGGCGGATCCAGCGCGCGCTGCTCGACCACCTCGAGGACGCGTGGCGGCAGCCGGACCACGGCATCTGGGAGATCCGCGGCGAGCCGCGCCACTTCGTCCACTCGAAGGCGATGGCGTGGGTCGCGTTCGACCGCGCCGTGCGGAGCGCCGAGCACGACCGGCTCGACGGCCCGGTCGACCGCTGGCGCGAGCTGCGCGAGGAGATCCATGCGGAGATCTGCGAGCGCGGCTACGACGCCGCCCGCGGCTCCTTCGTCCAGTCGTACGACTCGCAGGAGCTCGACGCGAGCCTGCTCCTGCTCCCGCTCGTCGGCTTCCTTCCCGCGTCGGACCCGCGCATCCGAGGCACGGTCGCGGCGGTCGAGCGCGAGCTGCTGCAGGACGGCTTCGTCCTCCGCTACCGGACGCACGAGCAGGGCGTGGACGGGCTGCCACCGGGCGAGGGCGTCTTCCTGCCGTGCTCGTTCTGGCTCGTGGACTGCCTGGAGCTTCTCGGGCGGCACGAGGACGCGCACCGGCTGTTCGAGCGGCTCCTCGGCCTGGCGAACGACCTCGGCCTGCTGAGCGAGGAGTACGACCCGCAGGCGAAGCGGCTGCTCGGGAACTTCCCGCAGGCGTTCACGCACCTCGCGCTCGTCAACTCGGCGTTCAACGTCCTCCCGCACCTGCCCTCGCCGATGGCGAGGCGGCACGCGGGCTAGGTCCCGGTCACAGCCGCGTCACGCCAGGGCGTACAGCCGCCAGGCTCCCGGCACGCCCTTGAGCTCGTGCTCGCCGCGGTCGCGGAACTCCAGCCCGGAGCCGGCGACCAGGTCCTTCACCGTGGAGGAGGCGAGCACCTCGCCCGGGTCGGCGGCGGCCGCGACGCGAGCCCCGATGTGCACCGCGATGCCGCCGAGCTTCGACCCGATCCGTTCGCACTCGCCCGTGTGGACGCCGGTGCGGACCGGGACGCCGATCTCCTCGGTCGCCTCGGTGATCGCGCGGGCGCACATCAGCGCGCGGGCGGGGCCGTCGAAGGCGGCGAGGAAGCCGTCGCCCGCGTTGTCCAGCTCACGGCCGCCGAACCGATCGAACTGGCGGCGCACGAGGGCGTGGTGGTGCGTCAGCAGGTCGGCCCAGGCGCGGTCGCCGATGCTGGCCGCCCGCTCGGTCGAGCCGACGAGGTCGGTGAAGAGCACGGTCGAGAGGACGCGCTCGACGGTGTCCTCGCCGCCGATCCGCGCGCAGAGCCGCCGGGTCTCCCGAAGTGCGATCTCGTTGGCGGCGGCATCGACCCAGTGGTAGATGCTCTGCAGACCCGGCAGCTCGACGAGCGACGCGCCGGGGATGCGCTCGGCGAAGTAGCCGGCCGGCCCCCGCTGCGCCGGGCTGGCGAGGACGACGGTCGGGACACGGACGACGGGCAGCACGTCCGAGACGTCGGAGTCCATCATCATCCGGAAGAACGCGAGGGCTGACCCGGGGCTG
Organism: Actinomycetota bacterium; assembly: GCA_019236545.1. Classification (GTDB taxonomy): domain Bacteria; phylum Actinomycetota; class Thermoleophilia; order Gaiellales; family Gaiellaceae; genus Palsa-739. The sequence goes on from JAFAIV010000346.1 coordinate 5,623, forward strand.
AGCCCGCGCCGCATGTGCGCGAGGAACCACGCCCTGAAGTCGGGGTCGTCGCGCTGGCCGGGCGACCATTCCGCCAGGCAGGCGTCGAGGAACGCCGTCCGGCCCCAGCCCTGGCGGATCTCCTGCAGCCGCGCGCGCCACTCGGCCTCGCTCAGCGCCCAGGGGTAGTCGTCGCTCCGTCGGCCCTTCGCCGTCGGGTCGAAGAGCACGAGCCCCGCCGCGCGCTCGGGATGCGTCGCCGCGAAGAGGGCCGCCAGCCGCGCCCCCTCCTGCGCCGTCCAGAGCACGGCGGACTCGGTACCGAGGTCGTCGAGCACGGCGCGGAGGTCGTCCATGCGCGTCTCGAGCGTCGGCACCTCGCGCACGCGGTCCGACAGGCCGGTGCCGCGCTTGTCCACGACGACGACCCGCGCGAACTCGCCCAGGCCCTCGATGAAGCGTACGAGCAGCGGCTGCTCCCAGATCGAGAGGATGTCGCCCGCGAATCCGCGGACGAAGACGACGTCCACGGGGCCGTCCCCGGCCACCTGGTACGCGATCGCGACGTCGCCGCTGCGGGCGTAGAAGACGTCCTCCGGGCCCATGGGCGAAGTCTCCCCGCTCGCGCGCCGGGGCGCCAACGTCAACGCGTGGCGTCCTGGATCGCGCCGGCCGCGTTCACGAGCGCGAGGTGGCTCAGCCCCTGCGGGAAGTTGCCGAGGAGCTCACCGGACTTCGGGTCGACCTGCTCGGAGAGGAGGCCGACGTCGTTCGCGTACGGCAACAGCTCGTCCATCATCGCCTTCGCCTCGTCGACCCGCTCGAGCCGGGCAAGCGCCTCCACCGCCCAGAACGAGCACGCGAGGAAGGCGCCCTCCGTGCCCATATGGCCGGTCGTCCGCCAGAGGAGCGGCCCTCCCGCCGACAGGCGCTCGAGGATCGCGTCGACCGTGCGCCCGAGGCGCTCCTGCTCCGGGTACCCCATGCGCACGCCGCGGAGGACGGCCGCGTCGAGATCGTCCCCGCTGGCGGCCGCCGCGTACGCGCCGAGCTCGTCGGACCAGCAGCGCTCCTCGACGAAGCGGTGGACGCGGTCGCGCTGCTCGCGCCAGGCCGGCGCGTGGTCGTCCGGGACCTGCCCTGCTTCGGCGAGCTTCAGCGCGCGGTCGAACGCCATCCAGGCGGCGAGCTTCGAGCTCGTGTAGTGGCGGCAGTCGGGAAGC
>JAFAIV010000005.1 GCA_019236545.1 Actinomycetota bacterium
GTTCGCGGACGCGAGCTTCGACGTCGTCTACTGCGTCGCCACGCTCCACCACGCGCTCGATCTCGAGCGGATGGTGCGCGAGATGGCGCGCGTCGCCCGGCCCGACGCCGTCGTCTGCGGGCTGAACGAGGGCACGCGCGGCGTCCGTCGCAGCCCGGAGAATCCGGACCAGGAGGCGGAGAAGGCGCTCGGGATCAACGAGCACGTGCACACGGTCTGGGCCTACGTCGCGGCGTTCCTGCGCGCGGGACTGCACGTGCGGCGGATCGAGCGCGCCGACGGCCGGCCTCCAATCCCGTTCGGTCGAGCGCTTTCTCTGATTCCGATCGTTGGGGACTCCCTCGGGACGCTGTCGAACCTCTCGCTGATGCATTACGCCGGCGTCTCCGTGTACGCGAGAAAGGCCGCAGCGTGAGCACGTACGCCGCCATCGTCGAGTACCGCGAGCTGTTCGCGAACCTGCTCCGACGCGACCTGCAGGCGAAGTACCGCGGCTCGGCGCTCGGCGTCCTCTGGACGATCGCGAACCCGGTTCTGCTGATGGGCGTCTATCTGCTCGTCTTCTCGGTCGTCCTCGACTCGCGCTTCGCGAACGTCGACCACTTCCCGCTCTTCCTGCTCGCGGGGCTGGCCGTGTGGACGTTCTTCTCAGCGGCGCTGCTGTCGTCGACGCGCTCGATGCTCGACAACGCGAACCTGATCCGGAAGACACGCTTCCCGCGCCAGCTCGTCCCGATCTCGGTCGTCGGCGCCCATCTCGTCAGCTTCGTCGTGATGCTCGTGGGGCTGCTCGTGCTGAACGCGGCGCTGCTGCCGCGCGTGCGCTCGACGGAGCTGCTCGCGCTGCCGCTCGGCCTCTGCTTCGTCGCGCTCGTCACCGGCCTCGCGCTCGCGGTCGCGTCGCTGAACGTCCTCTTCCGGGACATCGAATTCATCGTCGCGGCCCTGCTGCTGCCGTGGTTCTTCCTGACGCCGGTGATCTACCCGCTCGGCGGTGTCCCCGGGATCGCGCAGCGGCACCACACGGTCGTCCAGTTCCTGCACTGGGGGAACTTCGTCACGCCGGGGATCCAGGCGATCCGGGACGTGCTCTTCTGGGGGCGGCTCCCGACCTGGGGCGACGCGCTCTATCTCGTCGTCGCCGCGGTCGTCTCGCTCGCCGTCGGCGCGTGGGTCTTCTCCCGCGTCGACGACCAGATCGCTATCGAAGTCTGAGCACGGCCCGGCCGTCGAAGATCGACGGCTCGCTGCCGTCGGGCCGGTACGCGGGAAGGCCGGCGACCTCGTCGTTCGGCTCGAGCGGCGGCAGGAGCGACGGGCAGACGAGCGGGTGCGGGAAGCGCGGGTGGCGGCCGCCGCCGGGCGCGTACGGCGCGAGCTCCGCGGGAGGCTTGCGGCGGAGGAGGCCGGTCGGCTGCTCGACCGCGCCGCCGACCGCGGCGTAGCCCTCCGCGTGGAGCGCGGCCACGCGCTCGCGCCACTCCGGCGACGGCTCGACGCCGTCCGGCAGGAACGCGCGCGCCGCGCTCGCGTCCCGCGGCTGCACGTCGACGTCCCGCTCGTACGGCGCGTTGCCGAGCTCGGCGAGCCAGAAGCGGTGCTCCTCGAGCATGTCCACCGCGAGCCGGTAGCGGCCCGGCGGGATCGGCCCGCGGAGCGCGATCTCCTGGCGCAGCGTCTCGCCCGGCTCGACCTCGCGCTCCAGCGGCGTCCGCTCGCCGTCCCAGACGATCGGGTTGCCGCGCTCGTCGAGCCAGTGGTACGCGAGGAAGAGGCCGTCCTGCGGCCCGCGCGTGCGCCACGGCGCGCTGCCCGCGTTCTCCAGCTCGACGACGGCGAGCTGGCGCGCGCCGGCCTGCACGGGCGCGTGCTCGACCGTGCGCCAGCGGACGACGAGCGGCCCGGACACGGCCACTACTGTAGGCGCGTGACCGAGCCGCTTCTCGTCCGGGCGCTGCGGCGCGAGCCGACGGAGCGGACGCCGGTCTGGTTCATGCGCCAGGCGGGGCGCTCGCTGCCCGAGTACCGCGCGATCCGCGAGCGCCACTCGTTCTTCGAGGTCGCCGGCACGCCGGAGCTCTGCGCGGAGGTGACGCTGCAGCCCGTCCGGCGGCACGGCGTCGACGCCGCGGTGATGTTCGCCGACATCATGTCGCCCGTCCTCGGGATGGGGGTCGGCGTCGAGCTCGTCGAGGGCGTCGGGCCGGTGATCGAGCGTCGGATCGAGGGCGCGGCCGATGTCGAGCGGCTCGTCGTGCGTGCAGCGGAGGAGTGGGCCGGGCCGATCCTCGAGGCGGTGCGGATCGTCCGCGCCGAGCTGGAGCCGGAGCGCGCCGTGATCGGCTTCTGCGGCGGCCCGTTCACCGTCGCCGGCTACCTCGTGGAGGGCCGGCCGAGCCGCGACTTCCCGCGGACGAAGGCGCTCATGTACCGCGAGCCCGCGGTCTGGCACGCGCTGATGGAGCGCCTCGCCGATCAGTTCGCCGCCTACGTCGCCGCGAAGGCGGCGGCCGGCGCAGACGCGATCCAGCTCTTCGACTCCTGGGTCGGGATCCTCTCGCCGCAGGACTACGCCGAGTTCGTCGCGCCCTGGTCGCGGCGCGTGCTCGAGGCGGCGGGCGTCCCCACGATCCACTTCGGCACCGGCGCGTCCTCGCCGCTGCTGGCGGAGATGGCGCGTGTCGGCGGCGACGGGATCGGCCTAGACTGGAGGATCCCGCTCGACGGCGGGTGGCACGTCGTGGGCCACGACCGCGCCGTCCAGGGGAACCTCGACCCGGCCGTCCTCCTCGGCCCGTGGGAGCGGGTCGAGGCCGCCGCGCTCGACGTCCTCGCCCGCGCCGGCGGCCGCCCGGGCCACGTCTTCAACCTCGGCCACGGCGTCCTGCCGCAGACCGAGCCGGACGTGCTCACGCGCCTGGCTTACCTCGTGCGGGAAGCTCGAAGCGGACGATGACTCCCGGGTCGGCCCCCTCGGGCAGCGGGCGCTCGGGATGGTGAGTCGCGACCCAGCCGACGCCGCGCTCGGGGTAGACGAGCACGTCGGGGAACCGCTTCGTCGAGATGCCGATCACCCGGGCCGGCTCGTCGCCCGCGTTGAAGAGGTCGTGGAGCCCGGCCTCGCCTTCCGGGAAGTAGACGACGTCGCCGGGGCGAAGCGTCTCCTCGCCCTCCGGCGTCCGCACCGTCGGCGTCCCG
>JAFAIV010000202.1 GCA_019236545.1 Actinomycetota bacterium
GCGATCGGCATCGGCCTCTTCATCGCGTTCATCGGGCTCTACAACTCCGGGATCATCGCCCAGGATCCGAGCCACGCCACGCCGGTCTCGCTCGGCAGCTTCACGACCTGGCCCGTGTTCGTGACGATCTTCGGGCTCGTGTTCACGTTCGCGCTCCGCGCGATCCGCTTCCGCGGCGACCTGCTCGTCGGGATCATCGGCACGACGATCCTCGCCACGATCGTGAACAAGGCGACCGGCTACTCCGCGTTCGGCCACAGCGGCCCGGCCGTCTGGCCCGGCTGGAGCCACCTGTACGCGTCGCCGAACTTCTCGATCATCGGGAACATCTCGATGCACTCGTTCTCGGCGGGCCAGCTCGGGATCGTCGCGTCGCTCGTCTGGGTCTTCTCGCTCTTCCTCTCCGACTTCTTCGATTTCTCGGGAACGAGCATCGGCGTCGGCAAGCAGGCCGGCTACGTGGACAAGGACGGGAACATCCCGAACTTCAAGCGGGCGCTGATCGTCGACGGGTTCGCCGCGATCGGCGGCGGCGTCGGCTCGGCGTCGTCCGCGACGACCTACATCGAGTCGGGCTCGGGCGTGGCCGCCGGCGGCCGCACCGGCTGGGTCGCGGTCGTGGCGGGGATCCTCTTCTTCCCGTTCATGCTCGTCTCGCCGCTGATCGGGATGGTCCCGGCGCAGGCGACCGCGGCGGCCCTGGTCGTCGTCGGCTGGCTGATGATCTCGACGCTGACCGAGGCGGAGGGCGAGGCCGAGGGCGAGGGCGCCGGCGCGCGCTCGAAGCTCGCGGGGATCGACTTCCACGATCTCGCGATCGGCCTCTCGGCGGCGCTCGCGATCATGATCATGCCGTTCACCTACTCGATCACGAACGGCATCGGCTTCGGCTTCATCACGTACACCGTGATCTGCGCCGCGCGGCGCGAGTGGAAGCGGATCCACCCGTTCATGTGGGTGGCAACGGGCGCGTTCGTCCTCTACTTCCTCGTGCCCGTCCTGCAGCAGCACATCAGCTGGTTCTAGGCGCCTGAGACAGCGAGGCCCCCGACTGCGCTGACGCGCTCTCGGGGGCCTCAGGCGTCCGGACCGGTGCAACCGTGTCGCGAACTGCCTTGTGGGCGCAGCCTAGCCCTTCGTCGCGCGCAGCGCAGTCGCCGGCGGCGCTGAAAACTCCGCAAATTCCGCGAAACCGCGGCGGCCGAGCTCGCGGCGCAGCGTCTCCGACGGGACGTGGATCGGCGTCTCCTCGCCGAGCGAGAACGAGAAGACGACGTGCCCGCCGGGGGCCGTGACGCGAGCGAGCTCGCCCCAGAACGGGATCATGTTCGCGAGCACGACGAGGTCGAACGACGCGTCCGCGAAGGGCAGGCGGGCGGCGTCCGCGACCTGGAAGGCGACGCGGGAGCCGAGCTCGTCCGGGAGGAGCTTCTCGGCCTCCGCGATCATGCGCGGGCTGAGGTCGACGCCGACGATCTCGGCCTGCGGGTAGCGCTCGGCGAGGTCGCGAGCGGCGACGCCCGTCCCGGTGCCGAGGTCGAGGATGCGCCGCGGCTCGCGGAGCCCGTCGAGCGCGAGGCTCATGGCGCCGAGGTGGTGCGGGCCGATGCGGGTCTCCCAGGTCGGGGCGAGCTCGTCGAAGCGGTCGCGCAGCCGGCCGCGGAGGAGCGGCCAGAGCCATTGCCGGCGGACGACGAGCTCGGTGACGCGGCGCGCGACCTGCTGCGGCGTCACGGCACGTCGACCTGGATCAGCACCTCGGCGCCCTCGTGGATGCGGAGCAGCTCGGCGGCGCTGCCCCGCGAGACGGCGACGGCGACGTTGCGGTAGCTGTCCTCGTAGAGGATGAGGTCGCCGCGCGCGGCGTCCCCGAAGGTGCGGGCCGCGACGGCGTAGTAGCGGTCGCCGCGGGAGGCGATCTCGACGCGCGTGCCGGGAACGACCCCGACGCGGTCGAGGTGCTCGCGCGTGAGGTTCAGCGCGACGTTGCCGAAGCGGTCGACGGCGAGCGCGGTGGCGCGAATCCTCGCCTGGCCGATCTCCGGCTCCGGGAGGTCGAGGCGGACGAGCTCCTCGGGGTCGATCGGCGGGCCGAGCTCCTCGATCGGGAGGCCAGTGGCGAGGTGCGCGGCTGCGGGCGAGAAGAGGTCGCGCCCGTGGAAGGTGCGGGAGACGGGCTGGAGCGAGTATTCGGGGTTCGCGAGCTCGTGCGCGGCGGCGACGCCGCCGAAGCGGTCGACTGCGGGGAGCAGGAGCCCGTTGTCCGGGCCGACGTAGAGGCGCCCCTCGGCGTCGCGGAGCGCGAGCGGCCGGCGGGAGCCGCCGACGCCCGGGTCGACGACGGCGAGGTGGACGCCGGCGGGCATGTACGGGAGCGTGTTCGCGAGCACGAGCGCGCCCTGGAGGACGTGGCCGGGCCGGATCCCGTGCGTGATGTCGATGATCTGGACGTCGGGCGCGACGCGCTTCATGACGCCGTGGCAGGTGCCGACGAAGTCGTCCTGCAGGCCGAAGTCGGTCAGGAAGGTGACGAACGGCGGCATCGGCCGCCGATCCTAGAGCAGCGGAGCGACCGCGGCGATCAGGCCGTCCAGGTCGCTGCTCTCGGCCTCGGCGACGACCTCGAGCCCGGCAGCGGCGGCGGCCTCGGTCGTCTGCGGGCCGATGGTGACGACGGGGATCGCCGCGCCTGTGGCCGCGAGCGCGCTGGCCGCGGAGGGCGAGGCGAGGAGGACGAGATCGCCCTCCGGCGGGGCCGGGGGCGCGAGCTCGACCGTGCGGTAGAGCGGGAGGAAGTCGGCCCCGAGCTCGTCGACGAGGAGGCGCCGGGCGCCCTCTGCCGCAGCGAGGAGAACGCGGCCGGGCGGTCGGGGAAGCTCGTCGAGCAGGCCCTCCTGCGTGTGCGTGCGCGCGACGAGGTCGGCTTCGAGGCCGTGCTCGGCCAGGGCCGCCGCGGTGCCGGGCCCGATCGCGGCTAGTGCGCGCGGCGGGAGCGCCAGCCGGCGCGCGAGCTCGCGGGCGCCGTTCGGGCTCGTGACGACGAGCCAGTCGTAGCCGCTCGCGTCGATCGGGTCGTCGCCGAGCGGCTCGATCCGGACGAGCGGGTAGAGCACAACCTCGGCGCCCAGCTCGGCAAGGCGGGTCACGAGGGGCGCGGCCTGATCCTCCGGGCGCGTCACGACGACCCGCGTCACTCCGACGCCTCGCCGTCGGCGCTCTCCCTCGTGACCATCCCGAACCCCCACCCACCCGGGGACACCGGGGACGATAGGGTCGCGCGCGTCACGAGAGGCCGGAGCCTCCCCGGCAATTCGGAGAAATGTTCGTCACGCCCCGTGGCCCGCGGCGAGCACCGCGAGCTCCTGGCCCAGCGCGTCGGGATCGGCACCTGCCCGCCGCTCGAGCCACGACCCGTCCTCCGCCGCCACGAGGCCGACGAGCGTCGAGCCGTCGTGGTGGGCCGCGACCGGGGCGAGACAGCCGCCGCCGACGGCCGCGACCACCGCGCGCTCCGCCTCGACGCGCTCACGCGTCACCTCGTCGTCCGCGGCCAGGGCGAGATGCTCCTCGCCCTCCCGCACCTGCAGCGCCAGCGCTCCCTGCGCCGCCTCCGGGAGCATCTCCTCCGGATCGAACCGGTACGTCGCCTCCGCCCCGAGCCCGAGGCGGTCGAGGCCGCACGCCGCCAGCACGACCGCGTCCAGCCCGCGCTCGCCGCGCTTCCGCAGGCGAGTGTCGATGTTCCCGCGCAGCGGCTCGATCGAGAGCGACGGCTCGAGCGCCAGCAGCTGCGCCTTCCGCCGCGCGCTCGCCGTCCCCACCCTCATCCCCGGGCGCAGCGCCTCGGCACCGCAGAGCGCATCCCGCGGGTCGTCCCGCCGCAGGTACGCCGCCACCCGCAGCCCGTCCGTGTCCGTCGAGGTCATGTCCTTCGCGGAGTGGACGGCGACGTCGATCCGGTGCTCGAGCAGCGCCTCCTCGAGCTCCTTCACGAAGACACCGCGGGAGCCGATCTCGCCGAACGGGCGCGAGCGGTCGCGGTCGCCGGCGGTCGTGATCGGGACGAGCGCGATCTCGATCCCGGGCGCGCGCAGGTGCGAGGCGGCGAGCTCCGCCTGCGTGAGCGCGAGCCTACTGCCGCGGCTGCCGACGCGGATCAGCACAGCTCGTCCGCCTCCGCAGCGGCTGGCCGCACCGCCCGGCGCCGACGCTGGAAGCGTCGTCGGCAAAGCCGCCGACGCCCGGCGGGAACGCGGGGCACCTTCGGCGCCCCTGGGGCGGCCGCACGCGCACGAACGCCGTCGGAGCCTGCAGCGGCAGCGGGCGTCCGGTCAGCTTGCCGAGCTTCAGCGCTCGTCCTCGAGACCGAACAGGTGCCGCACGGCCTCAGCATAGAGGACCCCATCGGCTGCCGCGGCCGCCTGCTTCATGCGCACGGTCGGAAGATGCAGGAGCTTGTTGACGATCTGGGCCGTCAGCGCCTCGACGGCGCCGCGCTGCGTCTCGTCGAGCCGGCCGAGGACGCCGTCCGCCTTCCGCAGCTCCGCCTCGCGGATCTCCTCCGCCTTCGCGCGCAGCGACGCGATCGCCGGGACG
>JAFAIV010000323.1 GCA_019236545.1 Actinomycetota bacterium
CACGGCAACTGGGACCGCGTCTTCCTCTGGGCGCACCTCTGCTTCATCTTCGGCTTCCTCTGGTACGTCCCGCGCTCGAAGCACCTGCACATCGCGACCGCGGCGCTGAACGTCTGGCTCGCGCGCACGCGCGCCCGCGGGAGGCTCGAGCCGCTGCGGTTCGACGCGCCGGAGGACGAGCTCCGCTTCGGGGTCGCGACGATCGCCGACCTGACGAAGAAGGAGGTCGTCGACGCTTTCTCGTGCACCGAGTGCGGCCGCTGCCAGGACGCATGCCCGTCCTACGCGACCGGAAAGGTGCTGTCGCCGAAGCTCGTGATCATGGGCGTCCGCGACCAGCTCCTCGCGCAGAGCGCGGAGCCGATCATCGGGAACGGCGTGCCCGAGGAGATGATCTGGGACTGCGTCACCTGCGGCGCGTGCGTCGAGGCGTGCCCGGTCTCGATCGAGCACATCGACCACATCGTCGACCTCCGGCGCAGCCGCGTCATGGTCGACAGCGCGTTCCCCGCCGAGGCGGAGGCGATGCTGCGCGACGTCGAGCGCGCCGCGAATCCGTGGGGGAAGCCGCAGACCGAGCGCGCGTCGTGGGCGGACGGACTCGGCGTGCGCGTCCTCGAGCCGGGCGACCCAGCGCCGGAGTGGCTGTACTGGGTCGGCTGCGCCGCGTCGTTCGACGAGCGGGCACGCGCGTCGGCGCAGGCGACGGCGAGGCTCCTGCAGGCGGCCGGCGTCGACTTCGCGATCCTCGGCCCGCGTGAGTCGTGCACCGGCGACCCGGCCCGCCGGATGGGGAACGAGTACGTGTTCCAGAGCTACGCCGCGGCGAACGTCGCGACGCTGAACGAGGCGCGCGTGACGAAGATCGTCGCGAGCTGCCCGCACTGCTTCAACACGCTCGCCAACGAGTACGGCGACTTCGGCGGTCACTACGAGGTCGTCCACCACTCGGAGCTCCTGGCGCGGCTCGTCGACGAGGGGCGACTCGCACCGGCGGCGGGCGAGGGCACGGTGACGTACCACGACTCCTGCTACCTCGCGCGCCACAACGACGTGCTCGAGTCGCCGCGGAGGCTCCTGCACGTGATCGGCCAGCCTGTCGAGATGGAGCGCAGCGGACGGAAGACGTTCTGTTGCGGCGCAGGCGGCGCGCACATGTGGATGGAGGAGCGGGGCCGCCCGATCAACGCCGAGCGCGCCCGAGAAGCGGCCGCGACGGGCGCCGACACGCTCGCGGTCGCGTGCCCGTTCTGCACGGTGATGCTCGACGACGGCGTCCGCGAGACCGGCTCGCGGATGCGGGTCGCCGACGTCGCGACGCTACTTGCCGAGTCGCTGGGCCCGTAGCCACGCCGCGATGTCGGCGAAGACCTGCGGGACGTAGCCGGGCGCGGTCTGCTCCTGCGTCACCGTCCCGTCCGCCGTCTGGCGCAGCGAATGGGCTCCACCGGGGTAGACGTCCACGGTGATGTATGAGTTGTGTATCTGTTGTAGATCAGCGACCGTCTCCGCGGTGAACATACGCCGGTCGACGGAGCCGAGCTGCCAGAGGACCGGGACGTGGAGCTTGGCGATGTCGGCGCGTGGGTCGTAGCCGCTGTCGGCGATGCTCGCGAGCTTCGTCTGCACGTCCTGGTCACTGCCCGGGCTCTTCCAGCCCTGGCCGGTGAGCTGGTCGTACGCCAACTGACGGCCGACGGACATGGCGGGTGAGGACTGGAGCAGCGCGAACGCGACGTCCGTCGAGCGCGACGCGGCCTGCTCGATCACCCAGCCGGCCTGGCTCGCTCCGGCGAGGCCGACCTTCGAGACGCCGGGGACACCGCGGAGGAAGCGGGCGCCGGCGAGCGCGTCGCTCGACAGGTTCCGGAGGTTCGCGGGAGTCGCGGCGCGGATGTACGTCCCGCCCGAGCCACCGACGCCGCGCTTGTCGTACGTGAGGACGTCGAGCCCCTGCGAGGCGTAGAACCATGACCAGAGGTCGTAGGTCGTCCGCGACGCCGGCTCCGAGCCGGGAACGACGACGACGCCCGCACGCGGGGCGCCGCCGGCGGGACGGAGCAGCCGCCCCGCGAGCCGGATCGGGCCGTCGCGGTAGCTCACGTCCTCCTGCGCGATCGGCAGCAGCGTCGCCTGCCGCCCGTCGACCGCGATCCTCGTCGGCGACTCGAGCTGGACGCGCACCGACACCGGCGTCGGGACGGACGCGCCCGGGCCGCCCGTGTAGAGGCCCGGCGACGCCTGCGTCAGCGTCCGATAGAGCCCGCTCGAGTACTCGGCCAGCCGCAGCTTCCCCTCGACGAAGACGAGCGAGGCGATGCCGCCGTCGGCGAGCCGATAGGCGCCGAGGGTCGGCGAAGCGGGCGGGGAGGCGGCCGCCCCGGCGGCCGCGAAACCGCACACGAGAGCCGCCACGGCGAGGCGCAGAGCCTTCATTCGAGTCCAGCGTAGGACAACACCGGCTTCAACTGCCCTCAACACAACGATGAGACCCTGAAATGCGATGCGGAAGGTCTGGGCGGCGGCATTCCTCGCGGGCATCGCGCTGGCGGCAGCGCAGTCTGCGTCTGCGGTCCCGCCGCCCGTCCCGCGGGTCCAGGGCCTCGCGAGCTGGCACGTCTCCGGGAACCCGCGCGTCCAGACGTACGAGTTCACCTACACGACCCACCGGGGCCAGACGAGCTACGCGCTGCTCCTGCTGCCCAGCTGGTACGGGCCGCAGCACCATCCGGCGATCCCGCTCGTGATCTGCCCGCACGGCCGGAACACGATGCCCGAGGCCGCGGCGAGACGCTGGTTCGACCTGCCGACGCGCGGCGGCTTCGCGGTCGTCCTCCCGGCAGGCCAAGGCCGCGTCCTGCAGCTGTACTCGTGGGGCTGGCCCGGCCAGATCGCCGACCTCGCTCGGATGCCGGGGCTGGCGGAGAAGGCAGTGCCGTACTTCCGCTACGACCGCTCGCACGTGTACGCCGTCGGCGCGTCGATGGGCGGGCAGGAGGTCCTGCTGCTCGAGGCGCGCCACCCGCACCTGCTGGCGGGCGCGGTCGCGTTCGACCCGGCGGTGAACCTCGCCAACCGCTACTACGAGCTCTCGCACATCCGCTTCGGGAAGGCGGCGCAGGAGAAGGCGCGTCTCGAGGTCGGCGGCACGCCGAAGCAGGTGCCGCTGAAGTACGAGCTCCGCAGCCCGACCCGGTACGCGCGCCAGATCGCGTTCTCCGGCGTCCCGACGGAGCTGTGGTGGTCGACGCGCGACCAGGTGATCGTCAACCAGGCAGAGCAGACCGGTGAGTTCTACAGCCGGCTCAAGGAGCTGAACCCGGCCGCGCCGGTCGTCTCGTACGTCGGGCACTGGCCGCACGCGCAGGAGGATTCCGCCTTCGCGAACCTCCCGATCGCGCTCGCGAAGATCGGCCTGCTCCCGAGCACGTGGCTGCAGAACGACCCGCTGTCGGAGACGCACAAGCACCCGCGTGCCGCGGCTGCGCTCGCGTTCGTCCCACAGCCGGTCGGCAACGCCTGACGCCGCCGGGCGCCGCGGCGCGTTGACGGCGCAGAGTCCGTTCGCAACAATCTCCGTGGAACTTCCGTTCCACATCGTGAGATGTCCGAGCCGACCGGGACCCAGGCGATCGAGCGCGCGGCGCAGTTGCTCGTGCGCGTCGTCGAGGCGCCGCAGGCGCCCACCGTCACGGAGCTCGCGGAGCGCGCCGGCCTTCCGAAGAGCACGACCTCCCGCCTCGTCGCGGCGCTCGAGCGCAACGGCCTGATCCAGCGCCTCGGCGACCGCGGCGGGCAGCTCCGCCCCGGCCCCGTCCTGCTCCGCTTCGCGAGCCGCGACAACGGCGCGACGCTCGTCGAGCTCGCGCAGCCCGCGCTGCGCCGGCTCGCGGACGCCTCTGGCGAGACGATCAACCTCGCCGTCCCCGGCCCCGACGGCGTCGAGCACCTGGCCCAGGAGGACACGGCCCACTTCGTCGGCGTCACCGACTGGGTCGGCCGCCGCGTCCCCTTCGAGCTCGCCGCGAACGGGAAGTGCTTCCTCGCCTAC
>JAFAIV010000354.1 GCA_019236545.1 Actinomycetota bacterium
CGTCCCGGAGGAGTACGGCGGCGCCGGCGCCGACTTCCTCGCGTACATCCTCGTGCTGGAGGAGCTCTCGCGCGGCGACGCCGGGGTCGGCGTGACGGTCGCCGTCCCCACGAGCGCGGCGACGCTGCCGCTGCTCGCGTTCGGGACGGAGGAGCAGCGCGCGCGCTTCGTGCCGCCGCTCGCGCGCGGCGAGCTGCTCGGCGCGTTCGCGCTGACCGAGGCCGAGGCCGGCTCCGACGCGGGCTCGATCCGCAGCTCCGCCACCCGCGAGGGCGACGCCTGGCGCATCTCCGGCTCGAAGGTCTTCATCTCGACCGCCGAGGAGGCCGGCACCTTCCTCTTCTTCGCGCGCACCGACCCCGCCTCGACGACGGCGCGCGGGGTCAGCGCTTTCGTCCTCGACGCCGAGCACGTCCGCGTCACCGGCCGCGAGGAGAAGCTCGGCCTCAACTCCTCGACGACGAACTCGCTCTCCGTGGACGCCGTCGTCGCCGCCGACCGGCTGCTGCACGAGGAGGGCCGCGGCTTCCGCGTGGCGATGCAGACCCTCGACGGCGGCCGGATCGGGATCGCGGCGCAGGCGGTCGGGATCGCGCAGGCCGCGTTCGAGTTCGCGCGCGACTACGCGAAGCAGCGCGAGGCGTTCGGCCGGCGGATCGGCGAGTTCCAGGCGATTCAGCACAAGCTCGCGAACATGGCGACCGAGATCGATGCCGCGCGCCTGCTCACGTATCGCGCCGCGCTGCTGAAGGAGAAGGGCCAGCCGCACGCAGAGGCCGGCGCCAAGGCGAAGCTGTTCGCCTCCGAGATGGCGCGCCGCCAGACCGCGGAGGCGATCCAGATCCTCGGCGGCTACGGCTACACGAAGGAGTTCCCCGTCGAGCGCTACTACCGGGACGCGAAGATCACCGAGATCTACGAGGGCACGAGTGAGATCCAGCGGCTCGTGATCGCCCGCCACGTGCTCGGGCTGCGCGATCGGGCGACGGTCTGATGGCGCGGGAGCGGGACGAGCCCGTCCGGCTGACGCGGATCTACACGCGCGGCGGCGACGCGGGGGAGACGAGCCTCGGCGACGGCAGCCGCGTCCCGAAGCTCGACCCGCGGATCCAGGCGTACGGCGTCGTCGACGAGCTCAACTCGGCGCTCGGAGTCCTGCTCGCGGGCGAGGTGCCGGCGGCGCTGAGACCGACGCTGGAGCGTCTCCAGAACGAGCTCTTCGACGTCGGCGCCGACATCTCGGTGCCGTGGGCCGGCCCGGACGAGCGGCTGCGCACGACGCAGGAGCTGGTGGACGTGCTCGAGGCCGACTGCGACCGCTTCAACGAGCCGCTGCCGGAGCTGAAGAGCTTCGTCCTCCCGGGCGGCACGCCCGCGGCCGCGCAGCTGCACGTCGCGCGCACGATCGCCCGCCGCGCGGAGCTGCGCGCGCTCGAGGCGGACCAGGCGGTCGGCCTGAACCCGCTCGCACGGATCTACCTCAATCGCGTCAGCGACCTGCTCTTCATCCTCGCCCGGGCGGCGAACGCCGAGGCAGGGCACGCGGAGCCGCTCTGGAACCCTGGCGGAAGCCGCAGGAACTCGGCGGAAAACGCCGAAAGCTGACTCCCTCGTTCGAGGGAAAACGACGAAAAACCCCCAAAAGGGTGATCTCATGCGTCCGACGCATAAATCACTCTTGTGGTGGCTCTTGCGGCGAGCCGACGCGGCACGATCGCGTCATCCCGATTCCACCCGATTCCGCGCCCCGGAGGTGCCTTGAACGTGTTCGGCAAGTCACGCAGAGGAGGCCCCAAGGCCTATCTCAAGCTCCTTCTCCTCGCGGGGGTGCTGGCGCTCGTCGCCGGGCGCAGCTCGGGCACGTTCGCGACCTTCAACGCCGAGGTGACCTCGGCCGGCAACAGCTTCGCGACGGGGACGTTGTTCCTGCACGAGACGAAGCAGGGTGGCGGCACCTGCACGTCGGAGTCGGCGAACGACAACCTCTCGACGAACAACTGCGACATCCTGTTCACGGTGAACAACATCACCAACGGCCAGGTCAGCTCCGCGAACCTGACC
>JAFAIV010000180.1 GCA_019236545.1 Actinomycetota bacterium
TCGCGGTTCGCATCCAGCACGATTCGCAAAAGGTATAGAAATGCCCTCGTGGCGAACCATTACGACTTCGCGGGCCGCGTCGCGCTCGTCACGGGCGGCGCGAGCGGCATCGGCGCCGCGACGGTCGAGCGGCTGCGGGCGGGCGGCGCCGACGTGCACGTCTTCGACCTGGCGAACGGCCAGGACGTCCGCGACTCGGCGCAGCTGAACGCAGCGGTCGCGGAGCTGCCGCGGCTCGACGTCCTCGTCTGCTGCGCCGGCGTCGGCGGCGACTCGCTCCACACCGTCGACGTCCCCGACGAGGAATGGCACCGCGTCCACGCGATCAACCTCGACGGCGTCTTCTTCGCCAACCGGGCTGCGATCCCGAGGATGCTCGAGAACGGCTACGGCCGGATCGTCAACGTCGCCTCGATCGCCGGCAAGGAGGGCAACCCGATGGCGGGCGCGTACTCGTCGTCGAAGGCGGCCGTGATCGCGATCACGAAGGCGATCGGCAAGGACCTCGCCGGCACCGGGATCCTCGTCAACTCGATCGCGCCTGCCGTGATCGACACGCCGATCCTCGGCCAGCTCTCCCAGGAGCACATCGACTTCATGACCTCGCGCATCCCGCTCGGCCGCGTCGGCGAGCCGGAGGAGGTCGCGGCGCTCATCTGCTGGCTCGCGAGCGAGGAGATGAGCTTCTCGACCGGGGCCTGCTTCGACATCTCGGGCGGCCGGGCCGTCTATTGAGGCGCTTCCTCCGCGTGCGGACGGAAGCCGGGCCGCGGGTCGCGCGGGAGCACGACGGCGTCCTCGAGGTGCTCGACCACGACGACCCGCTCGCGGCGATCCGCGGCGAGGGCGAGCCGAGCGGCCTGCGGCCGGGCGATCTCCTCCCGCCGATCGAGGCGCCGGAGATCTGGTGCGCCGGCGTCACATACGAGCGCAGCCGCGACGCCCGGCTCGAGGAGGCGCAGACCGAGGCGCGCGACGTCTACGCGCTCGTCTACGAGGCCGACCGGCCGGAGCTGTTCATGAAGGACGCGGCGATGCGCCGCACCGTCGGCCCCGGCGGCGGGATCGCGGTGCGCTCGGACTCCGAGTGGACGGTGCCGGAGCCGGAGCTCGGCGTCGTCGTCGGGCCGGGCGGCGAGCCGGTCGCGGTGACGGTCGGCAACGACGTCTCGAGCCGCGACATCGAGGGCGCGAACCCGCTCTACATCCCGCAGGCGAAGATCTGGGCCGGCTCGTGCGCGATCGGCCCGGCGCTGGCGGTCCCGGACGACTGGGACGCGCCGTTCGCGATCCGGATGCGCATCGACGACGCGGACGGCCACGAGCTCTTCGCGGGCGAGACCTCGACCGCGCGCATGCGGCGGCGGCCGCGCGAGCTGGTCGAGTGGCTGGTCCGCGACAACCCCGTCCCCGCTGGCACAGTGCTGCTCACGGGAACGGGTCTCGTCCCGCCCGACGACTACACGCTCGCGCCCGGGCACACCGTCCGGATCTCGATCGAGGGGATCGGCGAGCTCGCGAACACGGTGAAGGAGATGGGGGAATGACCGAGCTGGCAGAGGCGACCAGGCGCCTCAACTACGTCGCCGGCGAGTGGCGCCCGAGCGCCTCCGGCGAGACGTACACGAAGACGAACCCGATGCGGCCGAGCGAGGCGGTCGGCGAGTTCGCGTCCTCCACCGAGGCCGACGCGCAGGCCGCGGTCGCGGCTGCGGAGGAGGCGTTCGCCGGCTGGGCGGCCCTGCCGCTGGCGAAGCGCGGGGCGTACCTCGAGGCCGCGGCGGCGGCGATCCTGCGCCGCAGCGAGGAGATCGCGCGCGACATGTCCAACGAGATGGGCAAGCCGTTGCGCGAGGCGCGCGGCGAGACGGCCCGCGCCGCGACGATCCTGCGCTACGCGGCGAGCGAGGCGTTCCGCAACGTCGGCGAGCACTTCGAGCAGTCGCTCACGGGAGCGCAGGTCTCGACGCGGCGACGGCCGCTCGGGGTCGTCGCGCTGATCACGCCGTGGAACTTCCCGATCGCGATCCCGGTCTGGAAGCTCGCGCCGGCGCTGATCTACGGGAACACGGTCGTCCTGAAGCTCGCCTACGAGGCTCCGCTGACCGGGCTCCACGTCGCCGAGGCGTTCGCCGAGGCGGAGCTCCCGGCGGGCGTGCTCAACGTCCTCACCGGCCGCGGCTCGACCGTCGGCGCCGCGCTCGTCCGGGACACACGCGTGCGCGCGATCTCGTTCACGGGCTCGGTCGCGACCGGCGAATGGGTGCGCGACGAGGCGACGAAGACCGGCAAGCGCGTCCAGCTCGAGCTCGGCGGCCACAACCCGATGATCGTGATGGCCGACGCCGACCTCGACCGCGCCGCCGAGGCCGCGTACGCCGGCGCGTTCTGGTCGGCGGGCCAGAAGTGCACCGCGACGCGCCGCATCTACGTCCAGGACGACGCGTACGACGCCTTCCGCGAGAAGCTGCTGGCGCGGATCGAGCGCGGCAAGGTCGGCGACCCGCTCGACCCGGAGACCGAGGTCGGCCCGATCGTCAACGAGTCGCAGTTCGACGAGATCGTCGGCGCGATCGACCGCGGCCGGAACGAGGGCGGCTCGGTGATCGCGGGCGGTGCCCGGGCGGACCACGAGGCGTACCTCGTCCCGCCGACGGTGTTCGAGGGCGTCCGCGACGACGCGTTCCTCTCCTGCGAGGAGGTCTTCGGGCCGGTCACGTCGCTCTACCGCTTCTCGACGCTCGACGAGGCGATGCAGCGCGCGAACTCGGTGTCGT
>JAFAIV010000216.1 GCA_019236545.1 Actinomycetota bacterium
AGCTCGTCGGCGTCGACCTGCCGATGGTCCCGTTCGGCCACCAGTACCTGATCACGGAGCCGTTCGAGCCCGCGCTCGAGCCGCTGCCGACCCTGCGCGACCCGGACAACCTCGTCTACTTCCGCACCGAGGTCGGCGGCCTCGTCATGGGCGGCTACGAGCGCAACCCGGCGCCGTGGGCGCTCGACGGGATCCCGGAGGGCTTCGAGGCGAAGCTGCTGCCCCAGGAATGGGAGCGGATGGAGGAGCTCTTCACGAACGCGATCCACCGCGTGCCGGCGATGGAGACCGCGGAGGTCAAGACCTTCTTCAACGGCCCCGAGGCGTTCACTCCGGACGCGGACTTCCTGCTCGGCGAGACCGACGCCCCCGGCTTCTGGGTCGCCGCGGGCGGGTGCGCGCACGGGCTCGCCGGCGCGGGCGGGATCGGGAAGGTGATGGGCGAGTGGATCGTCGACGGCCGCCCCGAGTGGGACGTCTGGCCGCTCGACCTCCGCCGTTTCGGCCGCCAGTACCGCTCACAGGCGTACACCCTCGCGCGCACGTACGAGTCGCTCTCGAAGTACTACGACATCAAGTACCCCGGCGAGGAGCGGCAGGCCGGCCGGCCTCTTCGTATATCACCCGTATATCAACGGCATATCAGCCTCGACGCAGCGTTCGGCGAGAAGGGCGGTTGGGAGCGGGTCAACTGGTACGAGTCGAACGCCGGCGGCGGCGACGCGTCGCTGCGGCCGGGCGGTTGGGCGGGCGAGAACTGGTCGCCGGCGATCCAAGTCGAGGCGATGGCGGCGCGCGAGTTGGCGGCGCTCTTCGACCAGTCGAGCTTTTCGAAGCTCGAGGTGCTGGGGCCGGGGGCGCTGGCGTTCCTCGAGCGGATGTGCGCGAACCGGATCGACAAGCCGGTCGGCACCGTCGTCTACACGCAGCTCCTCAACGAGCGCGGCGGGATCGAGGCCGACCTCTCGGTGCTGCGGCGCGGCGACGACCGGTTCCTGCTCGTGACGGGGACGGCGTTCGGGAACCACGACCGCGCCTGGCTCGAGCGGAACGCGCCGCGCGACGGCAGCGTCTACGTGAGCGACCTGACGTCGTCCCTCGCGTGCCTCTGCCTCTGGGGCCCGCGCGCCCGCGACGTCCTGCAGCCGCTGACCAAGACGCCGCTCGACTTCCCGTACATGCAGGCGCGCGAGCTGTCGGTCGGCGACGTGCCGCTGATCGCGTCGCGGGTGACGTACGTCGGCGAGCTCGGCTGGGAGCTCTACTGCCCGCCGGAATACGCGCTGAAGCTCTGGGACCTCATCGTCGCCGACGAGCGCGTGACCCCGGGCGGCTACCGCGCGATCGACGCGCTCCGGCTCGAGAAGGGCTACCGCGCCTGGGCGAGCGACCTCAACTCCGAGACGACGCCGGACGAGGCCGGGCTCTCGTTCGCGGTCAAGCGCGACAAGGGCGAGTTCATCGGCCGCGCCGCCCTCGCCGACCGCGAGCCGGAGGTGACGCTCGCCTGCCTCGTCCTCGACGACCCGCGCGCCGTCGCTCTCGGCTCCGAGCCGGTTCGCCTCGATTCCGGCGAGATCGTCGGCCGCGTGACGAGCGGCGGCTACGGCTACGCGGTCGGCGCCAGCATCGCCTACGCGTACGTCCCGCCTGCGCACGCGCAGCCGGGCACGCGCGTCGCGGTCGACATCTTCGGCGAATGGGTCGGCGGCGAGGTTCGCGAGGAGCCGCTCTACGACCCCGCGGGCCTGCGCGTCAGGTCCTGACGCGCAGGCCCGCGTTGTGGGGATCACGTGCCGGAGGCAGGAGCCTCGACCTTCGTGAACGGCGTGCTCGAGCTCAACCAGGACTTCACGAGCGCCTGGTGCGAGTTGACAAACGCCGCCGCGGCCTGCTCGTTGGACATGTGCTTCACGGCCAGGTCGTAGGCGACCGAGTTCTGATCGTCGGCCGTCCAGCTGAAGCGCTTGATGAAGTTCGCGACGTCCGGGGCCGTCTTCGGCAGCGTCGCGGCGATCACCTTGTAGAGATGGTACGGCGGGTACGCGCAGTTGATCTGCGCCGGCTTGAGGTTGGCGCACTTCTGCGTCCACGGCGGCAGTTGCACTTGCGTGAACTTGTAGATCGCGTTCTGGTACTGCGGCGTGTACCAGTAGAAGAGCACCGGCTTCTTCGCCTTGTAGTCGGACTCGATCTCCGTCAACTGTGCGGCCTCGCTGCCGGCGAAGACGACCTTCAGGTTGATGTCCAGGTTCTTCACGAGCGCCTGGTCGTTCGTGACGTAGCTCGGCGAGCCGTCGAGGAACTGGCCTTGCGGCGACGACTGCGGCGTCACGAAGAGCTTCCAGTCCTTCTGGACGCCCTTCCACGTCTTCAGCTCGGGGTGCTGCTGGACGAGGTAGGTCGGGACGTACCAGCCGATGTTGCCGTCCGGCCCCTCGAGGCCGGCGTCGACCACCTGGTGCGACTTCTGGATGTACTGGGAGTACTGCGGCGAGTGCCCCCACTCCTCGAGCACGGCCGACATCTTCCCCTGCGTCATGGCCGTCCACGCCGGGATCTCGTCGATTGTGACGAGGTTCACCGGGTAGCCGAGGTTCTTCTGGATTACGTACTGCGCGACGACGTTGTTCGCCAGCGAACCCTCCCACGAGTTCGTCGCGATCGTGATCGTCGGCTTCCCGGCCGCGCGCTGCGTGGCGGCGCCGGACGCGCTCGCCACGACCGCCGCTACGACGACCACGAGCGCCGCCAC
>JAFAIV010000223.1 GCA_019236545.1 Actinomycetota bacterium
CGCGACGTTCGCGGCGGTCAGGCCGTGGTGCGCCATGATCTGCGCCTGCGAGCCGAGCTCGTCGAGGAAGACGTCCGGGAACCCGAGCCGCGCGAGCGGGACACCCGCGGCGCCGGCGTCGACGAGGGCCTCCGCGACGGCGCTCCCCAGGCCGCCGGCGAGGACGTGCTCCTCGATCGTGACCACAGCTCTGGTGCGGGCTGCGGCCTCGACGATCCGTTCCGCGTCGAGCGGCTTGACCGTGTGCACGTGGAGCACGGACGCGGCGATCCCGTCCGCCGCGAGCTCGTCCGCGGCCTCGAGCGCGACCTGCGTCGTGATCCCGGTCGAGACGAGGAGGACGTCGCCGCCGTCCCGCAGCGTGATCGCCCTGCCGATGGCGAATTCGTGCTCGTCCGACGACACGATCCTGTCGCCGCCCTTGGCGATGCGGATGTAGATCGGGTGCGGCCAGTCGAGCGTCGCGGGCAGCAGCCGTTCCATCTCGTCCGCGTCGCAGGGCGCGACCACGGTCATGTTCGGGATCGTCCGCATGATCGCGATGTCGTCCGTCGCGAGGTGCGTCGGCCCCAGCGGGGCGTACACGACGCCGCCGCCGCTGCCGAGGAGACGGACGGGAAGGTCGTGGAGGCCGAGGTCGATCACGATCTGCTCGTAGCACCGGCGCGTCAGGAACGTCGCGATCGTGTTGATGTAGGGCACCTTCCCGGCGAGCGCCATGCCGGCGGCCATGCCGATGATGTGCGCCTCGTAGATCCCCTCCATGAAGAACCGCTCGGGGAACTCCTCGGCGAAGGCCTCGAGGTTCTGCTTCGTGATGTCGGAGCCGATGAAGACGACGCGGTCGTCGGCGCGCGCGAGCTGGTGGACGCCCAGCAGCGCCGCCTTCCTCACGCCTCGCTCCCCAGCTCGGCGAGCAGCGCCTCCAGCTCCTCCGGGTCGATGCGCGACTTGTGGTGCCACAACGCGTCGTTCTCGGTCGCGCGCAGGCCCTTCCCCTTGACCGTGTGGCAGATGAGCGCGCTCGGCCGGCCCGGCTCGAACGGCACCGCGCTCAGCGCCTCGCGCAGCTCGGCCACGTCGTGCCCGTCGACCTCACGCACCGCGAAGCCGAAGCTGCGCCACTTGTCGGCGAACGGCTCGAGATCCTGGATGTCGGCGCTCGGGCCGTACGACTGGAACTTGTTGTAGTCGACGAGGACGGTCAGGTTCGAGAGGCCGTGCTTCCCGGCGTTCATCGCGGCCTCCCAGACGCTGCCCTCGTTCGACTCGCCGTCGCCGACGAGGACGAACGTCCGCCAGTCGGCGCCGTCCATCCGGGCCGCGAGCGCGAGGCCGACGCCGACCGGGAGCCCGTGCCCGAGCGAGCCGGTGCTCGTCTCCACGCCCGGGATCTTCGACGCCTCGGGATGGCCGCCGAGCATGGCGCCGTAGGAGCAGAAGCGGCCGAGCTCCTCGTGCGGGAAGAAGCCCTTGTCGGCGAGCACGACGTAGAGCGCGAGGCAGCCGTGGCCCTTGCTGAAGACGAAGCGGTCGCGCTCGGGCCAGTCGGGGCGGGAGGGATCGACGCGGAGGACGTCGTCGTAGAGGACGCGGACGATCTCGAGCGAGGAGAACGCGGCGCCGACGTGGCCGCGGCCCGCCTGCTCGAGGATCAGCAGGATCTCGCGCCGGAAGTCGCGGCTGCGCTGGTCGAGAGCGGCCTCCTGCTGCACGGGATCAGCGTACCGCCGGTACCTGCGGGAGCCGCCCCCGCGAACCGGTGACAATGGCCCGATGCGGATCGGCCTCGACCTCGACGGCACCGTCGTCGTCTACGACGACCTGATCCATCGCGAGGCCGTCGCGGCCCTCGGCATGCCGGAGGACGTGCCGCCGCGCAAGACGGACGTCCGCGACTGGATCCGCGGCACGCCCGGCGGGGAGCAGCGCTGGGTCGAGCTGCAGGCACGGGTCTACGGGCCGCTGATGGCCGAGGCGCGGCCGGCGGCGGGCGTTGCGGAGCTCCTGGAGGGATGTGCCTCCGCCGGTGTCGCCGTCTCGATCGTCAGCCACCGGACCCCCACCTCGGTCGCCGATCCCTCGATCGACCTCCACGCCGCGGCGCGCGCGTGGCTCGAGCGGAGCGGGCTGGCGCTGTCCGCCGACCACGTCTTCCTGGAGCCGACGCGAGCCCAGAAGATCGCCCGCATCGCGTCGGAGGGATGCGTCCTGTTCGTCGACGACCTCGTCGAGGTGCTCGCCGACGCGGCGTTCCCCGCGGGCACGGAGCGCTGGCTGTACGCGCCGCGCGGGCACGAGCCCGCCGATCCAGAGGTCCGGGTCTTCGCCGACTGGGCCGTCGTCCTCGCTCGCGTCCTCGAGCTGCGGGAGGCCGCGGGTGCTCGATGAGGCCGCGCTCGCCGCGATCGAGGCGGCGCTCG
>JAFAIV010000232.1 GCA_019236545.1 Actinomycetota bacterium
CCGACGCGCGCCACACCCGGCCGGGGGAAGTCGATGCGGTGGGACATGAGCATGCCGCCGGCCGCGCCCCAAACCCCGTCGCCGAGCGGCTCGACGGCGAACGACTCCACCGCGAGCCGCTCCCCGGTGACCGGGTCCGTCTCCGCCTCCGCCACCCGGACGCGGCCGCCCTGCGTCTCGACGACGGCCTCGGCGCCGTCGAGCTCGTACCGCCCCGGCTGGACCGGACCTGTCCCCGCTTGTAACAGACTGTTACTTGCGGGGACGAGGCCCAGGTCGCGCACGACGCGGCGTACCAGGCCGCTGCCACGCCAGCTGTTCGTCAGGACGACGAGCGCCGCCGCCTCGTCCGGCAGCACGACCAGGAACGACTGGTAGCCCGCCGTCGAGCCCTCGTGCTCGAGCGCGCGACGGCCGCCCTCGAGCGTGCGCGACCAGCACCCGAGCGCGTACGACGCTCCCAGGGCCTCGACGCGGGGCTCGCGCACGGCCGCCCGCTCGGCCGCCGACAACGGCCCCGGCCCGCCGATCTGGTGCTGCGCGAACCGCAGCAGATCGCCCGCCGTCGACCACAGTCCGCCCGACGGGCGCCGCGCGGCGGGGTAGGCGTCCCGTTCGACGACCCGGTGGCCGGTCGTGCCCGCCTGGACGTGCCCGCGCGCCGGGGCGCGCGGTTCCTCGAACCCGGTCGCGCGCATGCCGAGCGGCTCGAGCAGCCGCTCCCGCACCGCGTCCTCGAACGACGCCCCGCACGCCGCGGCGCACGCCTTGCCGACGAGCCAGTAGCCGGCGTTCGAGTACGACCACAGCCCGACGCACCCGTCCGGGAGCCGCTCCGCCGACTCCGGCCGCAGCCCGGCCTTGTGCGAGAGCAGGGCCGCCGCCGTCGCCCCCGCCAGCGGCGCCTCGAGGTCGAGGCAAGAGACGGCCAGCGATGCCGTGAACCACTTCGTCACGGACGCGATCCGGAACGGCGTCGCCACGTCCGCCGCCCCGACGGCCGCGAGCTCGACCTCCTCGCCGTCGAGCAGCCCCGCCACCGCCGCGGGCACGCCCGTCCGCTCCCTCGCCTCGGCCAGGATTGCGGCCAGCTCCCCTCGCGGAATCGCGCTCCCCATGCCGGAATCCGCTACCCTACCCGCGACCCAGCCACGGCTCACGCGTGCGTCCTTGGCGCCGTGGGCGGTGACTCGGGAGACAACGAGAGAAGGAGCAGAGGGTGGCCCTCACCAAGGAAGCCAAGCAGGAACTGATCAAGAAGCACGGCCGCAGCGAGACGGACACCGGCTCGCCGCAGGTGCAGATCGCGATGCTCACGCAGCGCATCAACGAGCTGACCGAGCACCTCCGGACGCACAAGCACGACCACTACTCGCGCCGCGGGCTCCTGAAGCTCGTCGGCCGTCGCCGCCGCTTCCTGAACTACCTGCAGAAGCAGGATCTCGAGGGCTACCGCGCCCTCATCAAGGAGCTCGGCCTGCGCCGCTAGCTCCATCAGACACCACGGAGGGCGGTGGTTCGAGCGAGCTCCGGCCGGTGGAGCTGACTCGAGCTCCCGCCCTCCGCTCAAGCAGAGTGGAGGACAATCGAATGAGTATCGCGACCGAGCGCCGGGCTCGGGTCTCCGTCCAGATCGGGAATCAGGAGATCAGCTTCGAGACCGGCCATCTCGCGAAGCAAGCGGACGGCGCCGTCGTCATCCGCGCGGGCGAGACCATGGTGCTCGCCACCGCCCAGGGGCGCGCCGAGGCGCGCGAAGGTGCGGACTTCTTCCCGCTCACCGTCGACGTCGAGGAGCGGATGTACGCCGCCGGGAAGATCCCGGGCGGCTTCTTCAAGCGCGAGGGGCGCCCCACGGAGCGGGCGATCCTGACGGCGCGCATGATCGACCGCCCGATCCGGCCGCTCTGGCCGAAGGGCTTCAAGAACGAGGTGCAGGTCATCTGCACCGTCCTGAGCGCCGACATGGTCACGGCGCACGACATCCTCTGCATCAACGGCGCCAGCGCGGCGCTGATGATCTCGCCGCTGCCGTTCCTCGGCCCGGTGGGCGCGGTGCGGATCGGGATGCTCGACGGCGAGCTGACCGTCAACCCGACGCTCGCGGAGAGCGAGAACGACTCGACGCTCGATCTGATCGTCGTCGGCACGAAGGACGCGCTGACGATGATCGAGGCCGGCGCGATGGAGATCCCCGAGGAGACGATCCTCGAGGCGTTCGAGCTCGCCCACGCCGAGATCGTCAAGCTCTGCGAGGCGCAAGAGGATCTGCGCCGACAGGCCGGCAAGGCGAAGTGGCTCGATCTCGACCTCTACGCCGAGGTCGAGCGCGACAACGGCCACCGCGTCTGGGAGCTGATCCACGAGGTCGGCCTCCGCGAGGCCAGCGCCTGGGTCGAGGAGATCGTCGGCGAGCTCGCACCCGCGATCACGATGGAGTCGACCGACGACGACATCACCCGCCAGACGCAGGTCCGCTCGGCCGCTGCGATGCTGCTCGAGAAGCAGCGGAGCGCCGCCGTCGAGGCACCGGTGCGGGAGCAGTTCGGCGACGAGCTGCGCGCCCTCACCGACGCCGAGCAGGACTCGAAGGCGCTGAAGTCGGCGAAGCGGCAGCTGCTCTTCGACCGCATCGTCGAGGAGGTCGCCCTGCCGTTCCCGGTGGGCGCGGTCGTCGCGGACGCCGACGGCGCCGAGGCGCTGCCGGCCGCGAAGGACTCGGTCACGAAGTCGTACGTCAAGAAGGCGTGCGAGTCGATCTACAAGGACCTCGTCCGCCAGAAGATCGCCGTCGAGAAGCGGCGGCCCGACGGGCGCGGCACCGAGGAGATCCGGCCGATCGACATCGAGGTCTCCGTCAACCCGCGCGCGCACGGCTCCGGCCTGTTCCAGCGCGGCCAGACGCAGATCCTCAGCTCGCTCACGCTCGGCACCGCGAAGGAGGGTCAGCGCATCGACGACCTCTCCCTCGAGGAGGAGCGCCGCTACATGCACCACTACAACTTCCCGCCGTTCTCGGTCGGGGAGACGGGCTTCATGCGCGGCCCGAAGCGGCGCGACATCGGCCACGGGGCGCTCGCGCAGCGGGCCCTCGAGCCGGTCATCCCGACGCCGGACGAGTTCCCGTACACGATCCGCATCGTCTCCGAGACGCTCGAGTCGAACGGCTCGTCGTCGATGGGCTCGGTCTGCGGCTCGACGCTCTCGCTGATGGACGCCGGCGTGCCGATCAAGGCGCCGGTCGGCGGCATCGCGATGGGCCTCGTCAAGGAGGGCGACGACTACACGATCCTGACCGACATCCAGGGCGCGGAGGACCACCTGGGCGACATGGACTTCAAGGTCGCCGGCACCAGGGACGGCATCACCGCGCTCCAGATGGACATCAAGATCACGGGCGTCACCCAGCAGATCATGCGCGACGCGCTCGAGCAGGCGAAGAGGGCCCGCGACTTCATCCTCGACAAGATGCTCGAGGTGATCCCGGAGTCCCGGCCGGAGCTGGCCGAGAACGCGCCGCGGATCACGTCGATCAAGATCGAGCAGGAGCAGATCGGCCTCGTCATCGGCAAGGGCGGCGAGACGATCCGCGGCCTCGAGTCCGACTACGACGTCCAGATCGACATCGAGGAGGACGGCACGATCCTCATCTACGCGACCGAGGGCACCAAGGCGGACGCGGCCATCGCGGCCATCCGCGCCCTCACGAAGGAGCCGGAGGTGGGCGACACCTACACCGGCAAGGTCGTGAAGACGACGCAGTTCGGCGCCTTCGTCGAGCTGAAGAAGGGCACCGACGGCCTGCTGCACGTCAGCAACGTCGGTCCCGGCCGGATCGGCCACATCGAGGACGTGATGGCCCGCGGCGACGTCGTGGACGTCGTCGTCCAGGAGGTCGACAAGGCCCGCGGCCGCATCGGCCTCAAGCTGATCGCCAAGCACGAGAACGGCGGCCTCGTCCAGCCGGAGGAGCTCGTCGAGCGCGCGAAGAACGCGCCGCCGCGCCCGCCGGAGGAGGAGCGGCCGCGCCGCGACGACCGCCGCGGCGGCCGTGGCGGACGCGGCGGGGACAGACGCCCGCGCCGCGACGACAACGGCGGCGGCGAGGAGTAGCCGGAACGAGTGACGGGGCGCCCACGAGGCGCCCCGTTTCGTTTCCCTCGTTCGAGCTAGGACCTGACCGAAAATCGCTCATCGGGCCGCGGTTTTCTGCCGATGTAAGCCATGCCGGACCGAATTGCAACAAACCTGTGGCTGAACACACGCTTCCACCGATCTCGCCGCTGCGCGGCCTGCTCGAGGTCACGCGGCTCGTGCGCGCGCAGGAGGAGCTCCCCGAGCTCCTCTCGGCCGTCGCGCGCGCGATCGGCGAGTCGCTCGGCTACGACACCGTCGCGATCAACCTCTACCGGCCGGCGTGGGACGACTTCTGCGTCACGACCGTGCACGGGAACGAGGCGGCGCGCGAGGCGCTCGTCGGCCGGGTGCGCAGCCGCGACGAGTGGGACAAGCTGCTCGCGGAGAAGTTCCTCTACCGCGGCGCCTACGTCCTGCCGGCGGGCTCGATCGACTGGGGCGAGATGGGGGCGAGCTACGTCCCCGACGGCACTCCGAGCGACGACCCGGACGCCTGGGACCCCGAGGACGCGCTCTTTGTCCCGCTGCAGCACCAGGACGGCCACCTGCTCGGGATCGTCTCCGTCGACGAGCCGGTCAGCGGCCGCCGCCCGAACGACCAGGAGCTCGACGTCCTCGTCGCGCTCGCCGACCACGCGGCGCTCGCCGTCCAGGCCTCGCAGGAGGCCGCCGAGTCCGCGCGGCATCGCCGCTCGCTCGAGGAGCTGCTCTCGGTCTCCTCGCGCATCACCGGCCAGCCGTCGACCGACGAGATGCTGCGCCACGTCTGCAGCGGCATCCGCGACGCGCTCGGCTTCCAGAACGTCTGCGCCGCGCTGATCGAGCGCGACAGCGGCCGGATCGTGCCGGTCGCGTCCGTCGGCTGGGCGCTCTCGTCCATCGTCCAACCGGTCTATCTCGAGGACTTCCAGCCGCTGCTCGACCGCCGCTTCCGGCGCGAGGGCTGTTACCTGCTGCCGAACGACGAGGCGCGCCGGCGCGTCCCGAACGCGAACTTCCTCTATGCCTCGCAGATGAACGGGCGCGGCCCGTACGCGTGGGACCGCCACTGGCTCGTCGTCCCGCTGCGCGACGCCGACGGCGGCCTGCTCGGCCTGATCTGGGCGGACGACCCGGACGACCGGCTGCTCCCGTCCGCCGACAAGCTCCAGGCGCTGCGGATCTTCGCGAACGACGCCGCGGCGGCCGTGATCTCGAGCCGCCACCTCGAGGAGCTGCGCTTCCTCGCCGACCACGACCCGCTGACCCGCCTCCTCAACCGGCGCGCGTTCGTGCAGCGGCTCGACGGGGAGGTGGCGCGCGCCACGCGCTACGGGCGCTCGTTCGGGCTCGTCGTCTGCGACCTCGACGGCTTCAAACAGCTCAACGACCGCTACGGCCACGCCGCCGGCGACGAGGCGCTCGCGACGTTCTCGTCCGTCCTCGGCCGCGCGCTGCGCAAGCCGGACGACGCGTTCCGGATCGGCGGCGACGAGTTCGCGATGCTGCTCGCCGAGGCGAGCGAGGAGGACGCCCGCGAGGTCGTCCGCCGCGTCCAGCGCCTCCTCTCCGGCAGCGGCGACTGGCTCTCCGAGGTGACCGCGAGCTTCGGCTGCGCCTCCTGCCCGGAGGACGCGACCGACGCGCAGACGCTCTTCCGCCTGGCCGACCAGGCGCTCTACGAGGCCAAGCGCAACGGCACGGGCCTCCACTTCGTGGCCTAGCCCTCCCGCGGCCGAAACGCACTACGATCGCCTTCGTGCAGAAGGTCGTCCTCACCGAGCTCGACTCGGGCGAGCGGATCATCTCCGAGCGCGTCCCGAACGTCCGCTCCGTCGCCCTCGGCTTCTGGATCGGCGTCGGTTCCCGGGACGAGAAGGACGACCGCGCCGGCGTCTCCCACTTCATCGAGCACCTGCTCTTCAAGGGCTCGCGCCAGTACGACGCGCAGGAGATCGCCGAGACGTTCGACGCGATGGGCGCGGAGCTGAACGCCGCGACCTCGCGCGAGCACACCGTCCTCTACGCGCGCATCCCCGACCGGCACCTGGAGACCGCGCTGCAGGTGATGACGGACATGGTCTACGCCCCGGCGTTCGTCGAGGTCGACCAGGAGCGGGAGGTCGTCCTC
>JAFAIV010000136.1 GCA_019236545.1 Actinomycetota bacterium
CAGGTAGCCCGGCCGCGAGGTCAGCAGCCGCACCCACCACGGCGAGAGCGCGCCGAGCGCGAGTGCGACCCAGGAGACGGCGGCGAGCAGGTACGTGAGCACGAAGGAGTACGTCCTGCGCGCGTCGCGGTCGTCCTCGATCGAGTACGCGAACGCCGGCCAGGCCGTCCGGAACGCGACCATGACGAAGGTGATGATCGACGCGACCTTGATCGCCACCGAGTAGACGCCGACCTCGCCCTGGCCCTTGTACCAGGCGAGGAACTCGCGATCGATGAAGTTGATCGCCCAGAGCGCGAGCGCCGACGGGACGAGCGGCATCCCGAACTTCTGCATCCTCCGGAAGAGCCCGCGGTCGAATTCGAGGCCGAGTTGCTCGTGCCGGTACGCGAGCAGCGCGAGGTAGACGACGAGCGTCCCGACGAAGTTCCCGACGACGAGCCCGATCGCACCCCAGTGGACGACGGCGACGAAGACGACCATCGCCGCGACCGTGACGAGGACGTTCACGACGCTGGCGATCGCGTACTGGACGGAGCGCTGCTCGACGCGGAAGAGCGAGGTGAGCTGGTTGTAGTTCGTCTGCGCCCAGAGCCCGACGGCGCCGGCCCGGACGAGGTTCGGCGCGTCGCCGAGCGCGAGCGCGTGGGCGATCGGGACGGCGAAGGCGAGCCCGACGGCGAGCCCGAGCGTGGAGGTCGCCATCGTGAACCAGAAGGACGTCCGGACGACGGTGAGGCGCTCGTGCGGCTCCTTCACGTCGAAGTAGAAGCGGAAGAACGCGGTCGCGATGCCCATCTGCAGGACGATCGCGAGCACCGCGGTCGCCGCCGTGATCGTCTCCACGCGGCCGTACGCGTTCGTCGGCAGGTAGTGCGTGTAGAGCGGCAGGAGGACGGTGGCGAGGATGCGGGAGACGAGCCCGCCGAGCCCGTAGATGGCCGAATGGCGCGCGAGCCGGTTCAGCTCCTGGCCCAGCCTCATCGCGGCCCAGCGTAGAGCTTGAACCGGAGGCGCCGCCGGTGTCGAATACGCGCGTGGAGGCGGCGCCGGCTCCGGCGGTCCCGCAGCAGCGCACCGGGCGCTGGCTCGCCGTGCCTCTGCTGGCGTTCGCGCTCGTCTCGCTGACGGCCGGCCTTCTCGCCGACCACAGCCCCCGGACGAAGGGCTACTTCCGCCTCTTCTTCAGCGACCCGGTGCACCTGAAGGCGGGCTTCGCGACGGCGGCGGTCGCGCTCGCGTGCTTCCAGCTCTTCAGTGCGGCGTGGATCTTCAAGAAGCTGCCGTGGGCGCGCCCGCGCTGGATCGGCCGGGCGCACCGCTGGTCCGGGAGGCTCGCGTTCGCGGCCACGCTGCCGGTCGCATACCACTGCATCTTCAAGCTCGGCTTCCAGACACCCGACGCGCGCGTGATCGCGCACTCGCTCCTGGGCTGCTTCGTCTACGGCGCCTTCGCGGCGAAGGTGACCGTCGTGCGGCTGCACCGATTCCCGCGCTTCGCGCTCCCGGTGGCGGGTGGGACGCTGTTCGCCGTCCTGATCGGCGTCTGGTACACGAGCGCGGTCTGGCTCTACGGCCACTCGACGAGCGCCGCCCCCGCGTATGCCGCTGCGCCCGTGCCCGCGAACGCCGACGCGGTCGCAGGGTTCGCGGTGTTCCAGAAGGCCGGCTGCGGATCGTGCCACGTCCTCGCCGCGGCGCACGCGAGCGGCCAGGTCGGCCCGAATCTCGACTCGGCGCGCCCGCCCTACGCGAAGGTCGTCGCGCAGGTGACGAGCGGCGGCGGCGTGATGCCGTCGTTCGCGAAGACGCTGAGCGCGAAGCAGATCCGCGACGTCGCCGCCTTCGTGGCCACGAACGCCGGCAAGCCGTAGAAGTCACGAAGCCTCGACAGCGTCGGCACGCCTTCCGTGATACGACGCCCCCGTACCCCCGGGTGGGTGGGGGCTCGGGACGGTGAAGAGAAGGTCAGCCGGCCGCGACGTCGCCGAGCCGGAACCGGAGGTCGAGCAGGCGCTCGTGCCACTCCGGCGACTGCGCCGCCACGCACTTCATCGACCGGCACGCGAGCTCGACCAGCTCGTCGGGCGGGACTCCGTGCTGCTCCGCCCAGTCCCGGTCGGCGTCCGACAGCTCGTCGCCGGGCTCGCCCGCCGTCGCCGCCACCAGCTCGGCGGC
>JAFAIV010000138.1 GCA_019236545.1 Actinomycetota bacterium
AGGTGGAGGAAGTACGCCCGCGTGGCGATGCTCTCCTCCGTGACCGCCGTCTTCCGGGTGCGCCGAACCGCAGGCTTCCGGATCGACGGCGCCTTCTTCGTGGTCGCTTCCTTCGCTGCCATGTGCTGCTGACCCCCTTGGGTACGAACGGCGGAACGAGTCCCCCTTCGTCCCGGCTCCGCCCGCTCCTCCGTCGTCAGCGCGGCAGCTGCCCGCCCGCGAGCGCGACCGCGACTCCGGCCGCGCCGCAGACGAGCAGCGTCGTCACGACGCCGCGCCGGAGGACGAACAGGATCACGAACGCCGCGGCGAGGACGCCGTACTGCCAGCTCTCGTGGAGGGCGCGGGCGAGCGGGATCGAGACGCCAAGGATCGCGCCGATCGCCGCGGGGCCCGCCCCGTCGAGGAAGGACCGCGCCCGGGCGTCGCCGCGGATCCGGTCGAACCGGTCGCCGCCGAGGGCGACGAAGGCGAACGACGGCGAGAACGCGACGAGCGCGGCGAGGAACGCTCCTCCCACGCCGGCCGCGGCGTAGCCGACCACCGCGACCGTCTGCACGACCGGGCCGGGAGTGATCTGCCCGAGCGCGACGGCGTTCAGGAACTGGCCGCCCGTCATCCAGTGGTAGTGGTCGACCGCGTCCGCCTGCATCAGCGGGATGATCACGAAGCCCCCGCCGTACGAGAGCGCGCCGACCTTGAACGCGACCCAGGCGAGCGCCGGCAGCGCCGCCGTGCCGGTGACGCCGAGCGGGAGGAGAAGCGACGGAGCCACACGCCCCGGGCCGCGCTGCCAGGCGAGCTCGACCGCGCCGCAGCCGAGGAGGACGAGCACGACCCACGGCCCCGCCAGCGCCGCGGCGACCGCCCCGGCCACGGCGTAGACGAGCCAGCGCGCGCGGCCGGAGGATCCCTCCGCCCGCCGCCAGCTTCCCGGGACGAGCCCCCAGCCCGCGTTCACCGCCACGGCCGCGACCGCCGCGCCGGCGCCCGCCCCGGCGCCGAGCACCCAGCGCGGCGGGGAGGACTCGAGGAAGAGCGCCGCCAGCGCGACGATCACGAGCAGCCCCGGCACGATGAACGCGATCGCCCCGACGAGCGCGCCGATCCGGCCGCGCAGCCGCCACGCGCAGTAGATCGCGAGCTGCGTCGACGCCGGGCCCGGGAGCAGGTTGACCGCGGCGATCGCGTCCTCGAACTCCTGCTCGTCCATCCAGCCCCGCTCCTGCACGACCAGCTTCCGGAGCAGCGCGATGTGCGTCGGCGGGCCGCCGAAGCCGATGCAACCGATCCGCCCCCACTCGCGGAAGATCGTTCCCAGGGACACCGTCACGCCGGAAGCCCTACCACGGCGGACGCGGGAGAGGTACGGTCCCCCGCGATGGCGGGTCACGAACCCGACTACGACGACTGGTTCGACGAGCCCGAGCCTCCGCCGGACCGCCGCAGGCGCGGCGGCGGCGCGCCCCGGCCCGTCGACGACGACTCCTGGACGATCCCGGACAGGCCGGAGCGGCGCGAACCGCTGACGATCGGAGGGATGACCGTCACGACGCGCGCGCTCGTGATCGTCGCCGGGCTGCTCGTCGTCCTCTTCGTCGCGATCCTCGCCGCCGCGGGCGTCTTCAGCAGCGGGAAGCCGAAGGCGACGCCGCCGGTGACGACGCCGGTGACCGTCCCGCCGCCCGCGCAGAGCACGCCGCTCTCGACGACGACCACGCCGACCGTCACCGCCCCGACCACGACGCTCAAGCCCGGCGACACCGGCACCGACGTGACCGCCCTCCAAAACGAGCTGAACGCGCTCGGCTACT
This sequence comes from Actinomycetota bacterium, assembly GCA_019236545.1. GTDB lineage: Bacteria > Actinomycetota > Thermoleophilia > Gaiellales > Gaiellaceae > Palsa-739. The sequence goes on from JAFAIV010000138.1 coordinate 1,815, forward strand.
CCGTCGGCACGGCGGACGGCAACTACGGCCCCGCGACGCAGGCGGCGGTGAAGAGCTTCCAGACCGCCAAGGGGCTCACGGCCGACGGGATCGTCGGCCCGCAGACGCTGACGGCGCTGAAACAGGCTGCGGGCGGCTGACTCTAGGATCCCCGCCGTGGGGGGTGAGTTCGACGACGTCCTCGCGGCGAACGAGGAGTACGCGCGCGGCTTCGCACTGACCGGCATGAGCGGCCGCGCCGCGAAAGGGCTCGCGGTCGTCACGTGCATGGACACCCGGATCGAGCCGCTGGCGATGCTCGGCCTGCGGCCCGGCGACGCGAAGATCCTCCGCAACGCGGGAGCGCGCGTCACCGACGACGTCCTCGCCACGCTCGTGCTCGCCAGCCGCCTGCTCGGCGTCGACCGGGTCATGGTCGTCGCACACACGGACTGCCGGATGAGCGTCGGGAGCGAGGACGACCTCCACGACGCGATCCGCGAGGCGGACGGGACCGACTCGCGCAGCCTCTCCTTCGCCGTCGGCGCGGCGCGCGAGGAGACGCTTCGCCACGACGTCCAACGGATCCGCTCCTCGCCGCTCCTCGCGGGGCTCGACGCGGGCGGGTTCGTCTACGACGTCGAGAGCGGCCGCGTCGCGCGCGTCTGCTGAGGCATCCGCTGCGGCACGATCAGCTCGAACCGCGCGCCCTGCGCCGCCGGGCTGTAGACGAGGTCGCCCCCGTGCGCCTGCGCGTACGCGCGCGCGATCGCGAGGCCGAGGCCGCTGCCGCCGCCCTCCTCGCCGCGCGCGAAGCGGTCGAAGATGCGGAGCTGCAGGTCATCGCGCACGCCCGGCCCGTGATCCTCGACCGCGATCCGGAGGTGCGTGTCCGTCTGCTCGGCGGCGAGGACGATGGGCGGTGCGCCGTGCCGCCTCGCGTTGAGGAGGAGGTTCGAGATGACGCGCTCGAGAACGAGCGGGTCGACGACGACGGCGAGATCCTGCGCCACCTCGACGCGCACGTTCTCCTCGTCCGGGAGCACCTGCGAGGCGATGTCGACGAGGAGGCTGCCCAGGACGACCGGCCGCGGGTCGACCTCGATCGCTCTCGCGTCCAGCCGTGACAGGTCGAGAAGCTGCTCGAGCAGGCGGCGGAGCCGGTCGGCCTGCTCGTAGCCGGTGATCAGGAGCTGCTGCCGCGTCTCCTCCGGCAGGTCGCGGTGGACGAGCGTCGCCAGCGCGCCGTAGACCGAGGCGGCCGGCGTGCGGAGCTCGTGCGAGGCGATGGCGACGAAGTTCAGCTTGAGCTCGTCGAGCATCACCGTC
>JAFAIV010000152.1 GCA_019236545.1 Actinomycetota bacterium
CGGCTCGGGATCGACGCCGACGGCGTCGTCGGCACGCGCACGCTCGCCGCGCTCGGGCTGCAGCAGCGGATTCCCACGCCCGTTACGCGCACGAACGCTCCGCCGCGGCGCTACACGGTCAGGCCCGGCGAGTCGCTGACCGCGATCGCGCAGCGCTTCCGGACGACGATCGACGTCCTTGCGCACCTGAACCAACTCGACCCGGCGAAGCCGCTCCTCATCGGCACCGTCCTGCGGCTGCCGGGCGTCGTCACCGGCCTGCAGCCCGCCTCGGCCGCGATCGCCGGCGTCTCGTCCGTCCGCGCCTCGCTCGACCGGTGGTCGGCCGCGTACGGCGTCGACCCGCACCTCGCCCGCGCGCTCGCGTGGATGGAGTCCGGCTTCAACAACGCGATGGTCTCGAACGTCGGCGCGCAGGGCGTCATGCAGCTCCTGCCGTCGACGTGGGACTACGTCGAGACGGTCCTGATCCGGCGCAAGGTCGCGCACGACGCCGACGGGAACGTCCAGGTCGGCGTCGCGCTGCTCCACCACCTCCTGCAGGCGTTCCACGGCGACGAGAAGCTCGCGCTCGCGGCCTGGTACCAGGGCGAGCGCGCGGTGAAGGAGCAGGGTGTCCTGAAGGTCAGCCGGCCGTTCGTGGACGACGTGCTCGCACTCCGGCAACGGATGTGAGCGCTCCGGTCGCGGCGAGCGCGAAGACGACGCTCCCCGCTGCGATGAGGACGTCGCCGACCGAGAAGACGTTCCCGTAGGGCACCCAGGCCGGCGCCGCCCAGCGATCGACGAGCCACGCGAGGTGCGGGTGCGCGAGCGCGATCGAGTTCCGGCTCTGCGAGAAGTGCATCCCGGCCGCACGCAGCGCCGACGGCAGCGCCGGCATGTGCCCGCCGTTCGCGGCGACTGCGACGACGTTGAGGACGAGCCCAGCGCCGACGAGCGGCACGCCGGGGATCGTCCGCACGTTGACCGCGAGCGCCACGGCGAAGACGGCGTAGGAGACGAGCCAGAGCGCGACCGCCACGTGGTCCGGCGTGCTCCACGGCAGCCGCCCCGCCGGGAACGCGGCGATCTGCAGCGCGATCCCGAGGTAGAAGAACCCGACCGCCCGAAGCTTCAGCTGCCCCAGCCGGCCCCAGCGCCCGCCGAGGAGCGGCGCGACGGCGAGCCCGGCGAGGAGCGGCAGCGCGAGCGCCATCTAGTGCCCCGCCCGGTGATGCCGGTCGAGGCGGGCATGTATCGCCGGGCGGGGCACTATGCGAGCGCCTCGGTCGGCCGCATGACCGAGGCGAGATGGCGCTCGAGCGCCGCGACCACGTCCGGGTCGAATTGCGTCCCCGCGTTCCGGCGCAGCTCCTCCAGCGCGACCTCGGGGCTCTGGGCGAGCCGGTACGGCCGGTCGGAGGTGATCGCCTCGAACGCGTCGGCGACGAGGATGATCCGCGCGCCGAGCGGGATCTCGTCGCCGGCGAGGCCGCCCGGGTAGCCCGAGCCGTCCCAGTGCTCGTGGTGGCGCAGCACCCACTCTCCGATCGGCTCGACGCCGATGCCCTCGAGCAGCGACGAGCCGAGCTCCGGATGCCGCTGCACGATCCCGGCCTCGTCGCCCGTCAGCCGGCGCGGCGCGCGGAGGATGGTGTCCGGGAGGCCGATCTTGCCGATGTCGTGCAGGAGCCCCGCGAGGCGGAGATGGTCGATCGCGTCCTCGTCCAGCCCCAGCTCGGCGCCGATCCCGGCCGCGAGCGAGGAGACGAACTGCGAGTGCGACGCCGTCGACGGGTCGCGCGCGTCGACGAAGCGAACGAGGTTCTTCGCGGCGCGGAGCCGGGCGCTGCGCTCAGCCTCCCGCTCGAGATCGCGCGGCGTCAGCACCTGCGCGAGGCGGTCGCTGTAGAGGCAGGAGCGGTTCTTCCCGTGCGCCTTCGCCCAGAGCAGCGCGCCGTCGGCCGTCCGCTGCAGCTCCTCGACGGTGCGGGCGTGCGCGGGGTACGTGGCGATGCCGACGCTGATCGTCGTCGGGCCGAGCGGTGTCGCCGGCTCGATCCCGAGCTCGTGCTGGATGCGCTCGATCTCGCGGTACGCGCTCAGCTCGTCACTCGACACGAGCAGCGCGAGCTCGTCGCCGCCGAACCGGAACGCCTGGCCGCGGTCGACGCCGGCCAGCATGCGGCTGAGCCGGACGAGCAGCTCGTCGCCGGCCGGATGGCCGAACGAGTCGTTGATCTGCTTGAAGTCGTCGAGGTCGACGAGGCAGAGCGAGAACGGCTCGCCGGTGCGGTCGGACTCCGCGATCCGCTCGCGCAGCGCCTCCTGGTAGGCGCGGTGGTTGCCGAGGCCGGTGAGGTTGTCGGTGCGCGCGTCGCGCAGCGCGATCCGGGAGCGCAGCGCGCTGTGCTGGTAGAGCGTCAGCGTCAGCAGCGGCCCGGCCAGCAGGATGAGCAGCCAGGCGTCCGTCACCCAGAGGTTCGCCGTCAGGGCAGCGAGGAAGGACATGATCGCGAAGGCCGCGCCGCCGTGGCGGAGGCCCTCGACGAGGACGCTCCGGTAGCGCCGCCCCTCCGCGAGAGAGAAGGCGCCGGAGACGAGGAAGACGTTCGCGAGCAGGTTGCACGCGCCGCCCGCGAGCACGACGAGGGTCAGCTCGAACGGGTGGTGCAGACGCGGGCCGGCGACGAGCGCCGGGACGGCCGCCGCGAAGGCCGAGATCGCGTACATGCCGACGTTGAAGGCGATGCGCGGCGCGCTGCGGCCGGTAGGGATCATCGACGCGCCGACCGCGACGGCCGCGAGCGGCACGGCGTACTCCCAGCCGAAGACGACCGCCACCGCGACTGTGAAGACGTTCGTGATCGAGACCTCGGACGTGCCGTCCGCGTCCATCGGGACCGGCATCAGCTCGGCGACGAGCGCGAGCGCGAGGAAGAGCCCGAGCGCCGCGGCGGTGCCGCTCGTGGGCGGCTTCGACGCGATCCGCCCGAAGGAGGCCGCGAGCAGGGGGGCCGCGACGGCGACGACCGAGGCGACGTAGACCGCGAGGCGGACCGGAAGGCCGGCGATCAGGCGAGGAGCGGCGGCGACCGACATGTCGGTGGGGACGGGGCCGTACCGGTCCTCGCGGGCCGGCCCCCTCAGCAAGTCCCTACCAGCGCCAGTCCGCGCCGGAGCCGATGGCCAGTGCGGCGAACGCAGCGATCGCGATCGCCACCCTGATGAATCTGCTTTGCCAACGAATCATGCGACGACTCCACCTCCGCAATGGTGTTCCGCAGGACGAGTGGGTCGCAGTATCCGGGGGGTCCTGATGAGAAAGCACCACTCGAAAGGGGTTTCTGCTGAACCCCCGTTCGAGGGATCCTGTTCCCCTGAACCACCGTTCAAGCCGCCGGTAGAGTCAGCGCGTCATGAAGATCGCCGTCTGCGTCAAACACGTTCCCGAGGGCCAGTCGAAGATCGACGCCGGCTCCAAGCGCCTCGACCGCTCCGGCGAGGGCGCGCTCAACCACTTCGACGCGAACGCCGTCGAGGAGGCGCTCCGGCTCAAGGGCGAGTCGGACACCGAGGTCGTCGTCGTCTCGATGGGGCCCGAGCGCGCGGCCGACTCGCTGCGCAAGGCGCTCGCGATGGGCGCCGACCGCGCCGTGCTCGTCTCCGACGCGGCCGCCGCCGGATCCGACCTCGTCGCCACCTCGCGCGTGCTCGCCGCCGCGCTCGAGCGCGAGGGCGCAGATCTCGTCCTCTTCGGCCAGCAGGCCTCGGACGCCGACGGCGCCGTGCTCTGGGCGGCCGTCGCGGAGCGGCTGAAGCGGCCGGTCGTCTCGCAGGCGGCCGAGCTGACGCTGCAGGACGGCGGCCTCCGCGTGAAGCGCCAGACGGAGTTCGGCTACGACGTGATCGAGGCGCCGCTGCCCGCCGTGGTGGCCGTGAGCGACGCGATCAACGAGCCGCGCTACCCGTCGCTGAAGGGGATCATGGGCGCCAAGAAGAAGCAGCAGGACGTCCTCTCGCTCGGCGACCTCGGGGTCGATTCGGGCGCCGCCGGCGAGGCCGGGTCGCGCACGACGGTGCTGTCCCTGGGCTCGCCGCCGTCGCGCGGAGACGCGAAGAAGATCGAGGGCGGCGCCGAGACGGCCGAGCAGATCGTGGAGTTCCTGACTGAACGGAGGCTCGTCTGATGGCGACCCTGGTCTTCGTCGAGCACCACGACGGCGAGCTCCAGAAGGGCTCCCTCGGCGTCCTCGCCAAGGCCGCGTCCCTGGGCGGCGACGTCGGAGCAGTCCTCGTCGGCGCGAACGTCCGCGCCCTCGCCGGGCGGCTCGGGAGCTACGGCGCCGCGAAGGTGCACGTCTGCGAGGACCCCTCGCTCGACCCGCCGACGCCGCAGCCACGCGTCGACGTGCTCGCGCAGGTCGTGCGCGACGGCGGCTACGACACCATCCTCCTCGCCAACTCCGTCCTCGCCGCCGACGTCGCCGCCGGCCTCGCCGCGCGGCTCGACGCGGGCCTCAACTGGGACCTCACCGACGTCGCGCAGCGCGACGGCCAGCTCGTCGGGCAGCGCCCGGCGCTGCAGGACTCCGTCCAGGTCGAGGTCGGCTGGACGGGCGACACGCGCATCGCGCTCTTCCGCGCCGGCTCGTTCGACGCGGCCGAGACCGGCGGCGGCTCGCCGGAGGTCGTCGACGTCGCACCGTCGTTCGAGGAGCACTCCCGCGCCGCGAAGATCGTCGACCAGCAGCTCGAGCAGGCGACCGGCCCGTCGATCGAGGACGCCGACATCGTCGTCGCCGGCGGGCGCGGCCTCGGCGCGCCGGAGAGCTTCACGCTCGCCGAGGAGCTCGCCCAGGCGCTCGGCGGCGCCGTCGGCGCCACCCGCGCGGTCGTCGACGCCGGCTGGTACCCGTACTCGGCCCAGATCGGCCAGACGGGGAAGACCGTCTCGCCGAAGCTCTACGTCGCGCTCGGCATCTCCGGAGCGATCCAGCACAAGGTCGGCATGCAGAGCTCGCAGACGATCGTCGCGATCAACAAGGACGCGAACGCCCCGATCTTCGAGTTCAGCGATCTGGGCGTCGTCGGCGACGTGCACGAGATCGTCCCGAAGCTGACCGAGCTCATCCGCGCGCGCAAGGCGTGAGCAGGCCGTCCAACTTCCCGCCGCCGTTCCGGGCGAGCGACTTCGTCGCGGAGCCGACCGACCCGGCGGACGAGC
>JAFAIV010000417.1 GCA_019236545.1 Actinomycetota bacterium
GTGCTCGCCGGGTCGACGATCGTGACGCCGGCGAGCATGTGCGCCTCGTTGATGCGGTCGCGCAGCGCGGCGGCGACGGCGGCGAGCTCGACGCGCGTGTTGATCCCTTCCACCTCGAACGGGTCGGGCGCGACGTGGACGGCGCACCGGTCGCCGTCGCCGACGAGGAAGCCGAGCGTGTCGGTAACGTAGAGCTCGCCCTGGGCGTTGTGCGCCTCGAGGCGGTCGAGCGTCGGCCAGAGCCGCTCGCCGCGGAAGACGTAGATGCCGGAGTTGACCTCGCGCACGGCGAGCTCCTCGGCCGAGGCGTCGCGGGCCTCGACGATCCGGGCAAGGCGGCCGTCGCCGTCGCGGATGACGCGGCCATAGGAGCGGACGTCGGCAGGCTCGAACGAGAGGACGGTCGCCGCGGCGTCCGCGTCCCGGTGCGTGGCGACGAGGTCGCGGATCGTCTCGGCGCGCAGCGCCGGGACGTCCCCGTTGAGGACGAGCACGTCCCCGGCCTGGCCCTCGAGTGCGGCGCGCGCGGAGCGGACGGCGTCGCCGGTGCCGCGCGGCGTCTCCTGGACGGCGACCTCGAGCCCCTCGTAGAGGTCGCGCGTGTCGGGCGAGGCGACGACGACCACCCGCTCGACACCGGCGTCGCGCGCCGCGGCGATCACCCAGTCTACGAGCCGCCTCCCGAGCAGCGGGTGCAGGTGCTTCGGCGTCGCGCTCTTCATGCGCGTGCCGAGGCCACCGGCCATCACGACTGCTGCGAGCTCGTCTGCCACGATCGGGGGGAAAGATTGGCTGGGGCGCCAGGATTCGAACCTGGGATCACGGGACCAAAACCCGTTGCCTTACCGCTTGGCCACGCCCCAGGGCGAAGGCAGTCTACCGCCGGTCGACGAAGAGGAAGACGAGGCCGCCGATCGCGAAGACGACGAGCGCGAGGATCAGCGCCCACTTCACGACCCAGCCGAGGATCACGAGCACGAGCGCGAGCAGCTGCGAGGCCGCGAAGATCCAGAGCACCTGGCGGACGATCCCGTACTTCGTGTTGCGGCCCGCGCTCCAGGAGAGCACCGCAACGACCGCGAGCACGGCCACCGTCCACTTCGTCACGTCGTGCGACACGGCGACGACGACGCCTTCGGCGGCGGCGATCCAGAGGGCGAGGCGCGTGCGGCGCTGGCGGAGCCAGCCGCCCGGCCCGCGGCGCTCGACAGGGTGCTGCGACGTGCCGGTCAGCACGATTTCAACCGTACCACGCTGGTGCCGTGAGCCAGGTCCGGCCGAGTCGGCGGAGCGAGCGACGCGCGGCCTCCGCGTCGCGCTTGTGGTGGAAGAGGCCGTAGAGCGTCGGGCCTGCACCCGAGACGTCGGCGCGGAACGCGCCCGCGGCGAGGAGCTCCTCGGCGAGGGGGCTCGAGGCGAGGTCGTTCGGGGGCAGCGCCGCGAGGTCGCGCGGGCGGGCGACGCACGTGAGCGCGTGAGTCAGCGCGTCCTGACGCTCCTCCCAGCCGCGTGCGCCGTCGCGCGCGTCGAACTGCCCGTAGATCGAGGCCGTCGACGGTTTCGTCGCGCCGTTCGGCAGGAGCAGGACGACCCAGTAGTCCTGCGGCAGGTCGAGCGGCTCGAGCGTCGAGCCGTCGCCCGAGCCGAGCTGTGGGCCGTCGGCGAGGAAGAACGGGACGTCGGCGCCGAGGGTCGCCGCGAGCGCGTGCAGCTCGTCGGGCGGCAGCGGCTCGGGGAGCGTCTCGTTCGCGAGCCGGAGGGCGGTCGCGGCATCGGAGCTGCCGCCGCCGAGGCCGCCGGCGACGGGGATCTCCTTCTCGATGCGGGCGCGCCAGCGTGGCTCGACGCCGGCCTTCAGGGCGAGCGCCTCGAGCGCGCCGCGGACGATCGTGTCGCCCTCGAAGCCGCGCACCTCGAGCCGGTCGGCCGGATCGAGCTCGATCCGGTCGACGAGGCCGATGCGCTGCAGGACGGTCAGCACCTCGTGCTTGCCGTCCTCGCGCGTCGAGCCGACGACGAGCGCGAGGTTGATCTTCGCGGCGGCGGGTGCCCTCACCGGAGCGCCTCCGCGAGCGCCACGAAGTCCGCCGGCGCGAGCGCCTCGGCGCGGGTCGTCTCGTCGCGGCCGATGGCGGCGAGTGCGGCGCCTGCACGCTCGCGGGAGGCGAAGCCGGAGAGCGCGAGCGAGTTCGGAAGCGTCTTGCGGCGGTGCGCGAACGCCGCGTTGACGACCTGCTTCACGCGGGCGAAGTCGGGCGGGAGATCGGTGCGGCGGAACGCGACGAGCGCGGAGTCGACGTTCGGCCG
>JAFAIV010000267.1 GCA_019236545.1 Actinomycetota bacterium
CGGCGGCCCGCCGCGGACGCTGGAGGAGGTCGGCCGCGCCTTCGGAGTCACGCGCGAGCGGATCCGCCAGATCGAGAACAACACGCTGAAGAAGCTCGAGCACCTGCCCGAGGCGCAGGCGCTCCGCGACGCGGTCACCTAGTCCGCGTCGGTGTCGCGCGACAGGGGCTCGAGGAGGTCCCGGTCGGCGGCGCGGTGGAGCGGCACGAAGAGCTTGCAGTGCGGGCACTTGAAGCCGCGGTAGCGCGCCGCGCGCCCGCCTCGCATCGGCGCCGCCTCGAACGTCTTGTGGCAGTGGGGGCACTCGACCTCGAAGCCCACCTCTTCGCGCGTTTCCCCCACGGGCGGCTTCTACCCAGATGCGGCCCCGAGGCAACCCTGCTCCGTCCGACCTTCCGCGTAAGTTCGCGCGCATGGACGAGAGCATCCTCAGACGCGGCGTCGCCGAGTTCGCCGGCGCCTTCACCCTCATCTTCATCGGCGGCGGCGCGGGCATCGTCAGCGGCCACGACATCGTCGCCGTGGCGCTGGCGAACGGCCTCGCAATCGGGATCATGGTCTCGAACCTCGGTCACATCTCCGGCGGCCACTTCAATCCGGCGATCACGCTCGGCTTCCTCGCGACGCGGCGGATCACGCCCGTGCTCGCGGTCGCGTACTGGATCTCTCAGCTCCTCGGCGCCGTCGTCGCTGCACTGACGCTGCGCTTCCTCTTCCACATGCCCGCGCTGCTCGGCGCCGTCCCCTCGATCAACCAGGGGACGGGCTTCGGGAACGGCCGCGGCTTCGTGCTCGAGATGATCATGACCGGCTTCCTCGTCTGGGCCGTCTGGGCGACGGCGGTCGACCCGCGCGGCGCCTTCAAGTCGATCGCCGGCCTCGCGATCGGGCTCACAATCTCGATCGACGTGCTCGCGGGCGGCCCGATGACCGGCGCGGCGATGAACCCGGCCCGCGCGTTCGGGCCGATGCTGGCCGCGAACCACTGGAGCGGCTGGTGGATCTACTGGCTCGCCCCGGCGGCCGGCGCGCTCATCGCGGCGCTGGTCTACGAGTACCTCTACCTCCGGCCGACCCAACCCACGGTGGTCGGCGCGCCCGGCTCGGGCGTGGCCGAGCCGAGGCCGGGCGACACGGCGACGAGCTAGATCAGGCGCCGCTCCGCGGCCCAGCGGGTCAACTCATTGCGGTTGGAGAGCTGCAGCTTGCGCAGCACCGCGGAGACGTGGGACTCCACCGTCCGCGCGGACAGGTGGAGGCGCGCGGCGATCTCCTTGTAGCGGTAGCCGCGTGCGATCAGCTGCAGCACCTCGCGCTCGCGCGCTGTCAGCTGGTCGAGCTCCGGGTCGCCGGTGCCGCTGACCGCGCCGCCGCGGAACGCGTCGAGGACGAAGCCTGCGAGCCGCGGCGAGAAGACGGCGTCGCCGTCGGCGGTGCGGTGGATCGCCTCGGTCAGCTCCTCGCCGGAGATCGTCTTCGTCACGTACCCGCGGGCGCCGGCGCGGATGACGCCGATCACGTCCTCGGCCGCGTCCGAGACGGAGAGCGCGAGGAAGCGGACGCCCGGCCGCTCCGGCGCGACCTGGACGATCACGGCCTGGCCGCCGCCGTCCGGAAGGTGGACGTCGAGCAGGACGACGTCGGGGTCGAGCGCCTTGATCAGCGGCACCGCGTCGGCGACCGTGCCGGCCTCGCCGACGACCTCCACGGTCGCTCCGAGCTGGCTGCGCACGCCGGCGCGGAAGAGGTCGTGGTCGTCGACGAGGACGACGCGGCGCAGCGGAACGCTCACAGCCGCACCTCGACCTCGGTGCCCTCGCCGGGCGTGGAGACGATCGTCGCGCTGCCGCCCACGCGCTCCATTCTCGCGCGGATCGAGTGCGCGATCCCGCGCTCGGCGACCGCGGACGGGTCGAAGCCGGCGCCGCGGTCGCGGACGAAGATCGCCGGGTGCTCGTCGGTGGCGTCGACGAAGACCGAGACTTCGTCGACGCCGGCGTGCTTCGCCGCGTTCGCCATCGCCTCGCGCGCCGCGAGCACGAGCGCGCGCACGCGGTCGTCCGCGGGCACGTCGCCGGTGCGGACGACCTCGACGCGGATCCCGTGCAGCTCCTCGATCTCCGCGGCCGCGGCCTCGATCGCGTCCGCGAGGGTCCCCGCCGCCGCAGGGTCGCGGTCGGGATAGAGC
>JAFAIV010000319.1 GCA_019236545.1 Actinomycetota bacterium
CGTCGAGCGGCCCGACGATCCCGACGCGGAGCTGCCGCGCGAGCCGCTTCCCCTCGAGCTCGTAGCCGGGCGCGAAGAGGACGATCGAGTGGGCGTAGTCGTGGTTCGGCGCGTCCGCGGGGGTGGCGTGCCGGTAGCCCGCGCCGATGATCCGCTGCGCCTCGGATCCGGCCGCGCCGGTGCGGCCGTTGCCGTTCAGGACGAGGACGGAGACCTGGGAGACGGGGCGCAGCGCGTGCGCGGGCGCAACGCGGAGCGGGTGGACGCGCGCGACCGTGGGGGGGTGCGCGGCCGGCACGCTCGCCGCGGGCGCGGTCGCTCGCGCCGCGGGGTGGAGGCTCGGGATCAGGCGGACGCCGGCGAGCGCGAGCAGGCCGACGAGCTCGACCGTCGCGACGACGGCGAGCACCGCGGTCGCGGTGCGCCATGGCAGCGGGCGGTCGAAAGAGGAGGCGTGCTCCACGGCCGCTCCCGTTTCGCCGGGAGCCGCGTGGCTCCTCCTAGCGCGTGACCCAGGCCCAGGTCTCGGCGAGGCCCTGCGCGAGCGTCCGCGCGGGCCGCCAGCCGAGCTCTCGCTCGGCGCGGGACGGGTCGAGGACGCTGTCGCGGATGTCGCCCGCGCGCGCCGGGGCGAGGGCCGGCTCGGCCTCCACTCCCGCCGCCTCGGCGCACAGCCGGAAGAGCTCGGCCACGCTCGTCTGGACGCCGGTGCCGACGTTGAAGACGCCGCCGCCCGAGCCGGCCGCCGCGAGGAGCGCCGACACGACGTCCCCGACGTAGACGAAGTCGCGCGTCTGGAGCCCGTCGCCGAAGATCGTCGCGGTCTCGGCGTCGCGGAGCCGGTCGAGGAAGATCGAGACGACGCCGCCCTCGAGCGACGCCGACTGCCGCGGCCCGTACACGTTCGCGAGGCGGCAGACGACGTTCGCCATCCCGTGCAGGCGGTTCCACGTCTGCAGGTACTCCTCGCCCGCGAGCTTCGACGTGCCGTACGGCGAGAGCGGGTGCTTCGGATCGTCCTCGGTCGCCGGCCGCTCGCACTCGCCGTAGAGCGCGCCGCCGGTCGAGGTGAAGACGACGCTCGCTCCGGCCGCGCGCGCCGCCTCGAGGACGCGCACCGTGCCGACGACGTTCACGTCGGCGTCGAAGTCCGGCCGGGCGACGGACGTGCTCACGTCGGCCTGCGCGGCGAGGTGGAAGACCTGCTCGGGCCGCAGCCGCTCCGCGAGCGCGACGAGCGCGTCGTCGCGGATGTCGACCTCGTGCAGCTGCGCGCCGGCGGCGACGTTCTCCCGCGAGCCGGTGGCGAGGTTGTCGACGACGTGCACCTCGTCCCGGCGCGCCAGCAGCGCGTCGACGACATGCGAGCCGATGAAGCCCGCGCCCCCGGTGACCAAGGCCCGCATCGCGCTCTATCGTAGGCGCCTCGTGTTCGTGACCTTCGAGGGAGCCGACCGGTCCGGGAAGTCGACCCAGGCGCAGCTGCTGCGGGACGCGCTCGAGGCGGAGGGGCGGGAGGTCGTGCTCACGCGCGAGCCGGGCGGGACGGAGCTGGGCGAGCGGGTGCGCGCGCTCGTGCTCGACGGCCCGCAGATGGGCGCCTGGGCGGAGGCGGCGCTGTTCGCCGCGTCGCGGGCGGAGCACGTCGAGGAGGTGATCCGGCCGGCGCTCGACCGCGGCGCGGTCGTGATCTGCGACCGCTACCTCGACTCGTCGCTCGCGTACCAGGGCATCGGCCGAGGGCTCGGCGTCGACGCGGTCCTAGACCTCAACCTCCAGGTGACGGGCGGGCTTCTGCCCGACGTCACCGTCCTGCTCGTCCTCGAGCCGGAGGTGGCCGCCGCGCGCGCCGGTCGCCCCGACCGGCTCGAGCGGGAGGGCGCCGGGCTCCAGGGCCGCGTCGCCGAGGGCTACCTCGAGCTCGCGGAGCGGTTCCCGGAGCGGATCGTCGTCGTCGACGCGGCGCGGCCGCCCGAGGAGATCGCGGAGGAGATCCATGACCGGCTTCGACAGCGTTCCTGAGCAGCACGAGGCGAAGCGCCT
>JAFAIV010000065.1 GCA_019236545.1 Actinomycetota bacterium
CGCGATCTGGCCCTCGGTCACCGACGCGTCGAAGGACTTGCCGAGCATCGCGGGCGCGTCGCAGAGCGCCGATGACCGCGCCCAGAGCCAGACGCACGCCGCATCGGGCTTGGCCGGGTCGTTCTCGGCGTCGTTCCACATCTGCCAGCCCCACGACCAGATCGAGCCGGCGCCGGTGTCCTCGGCGACCGTCTTCGCGGCGAGGGCCTCCCACTTCACGACCTGGAACCACGCCGAGTCCGGCTCGAGCTCGTTGCGACCGCCGAAGCCGGGCGTGGTCGAGAAGGAGATCATCAGCCCGAGCCGGTTCGGCGGGATCCCGAGCGAGGTGAAGTCGGCGAGGCCGCGCCGGTAGAACTGGCGCAGCATCCTGCTGCCGAGCACGGGGCCGGCCTTCCAGACCTGGTTCGCGGGCATGTAGGCCTCGCGGACGATGTCGGCGACGCCCGCGACGGCGAGCCACCACGCCTGCGCGTCTCCCGCGGTGTACGGCGTGTTGTTGACGAGCAGGAGCGGATGCGCGCCGAGCTTGCTCAGGTCGGTGAGGAGCGCGAGGACGTCGGCGCGGTACTGCGCGTTCGACGGCGTCCACGGCGTCGCGGTGCCGGCGCCGACGAGCTCGTTCTCGATCACGACCGGCGTCGAGCAGCCGCCGGTCTGGCCGACCGCCCACTGGTACTCCTTCTCGGCCTTCGCCTCGATCGTGTCCGGGTCGGCAGGCGCGGTCGCCGTCCCGACCTTCTGATCCATGTGGACGTCGAAGAAGTAGGTCGCCGCGCCCGCCGCGCGCGCCTGCGCGGGGTAGTCGCTGACGCTCGTCGTGACCGCGAGCACCGTCCCCGGCTTGGCGAGGATCGGGAGGAGGCTCGGCCAGCCGTACTCGCCCCAGACCGGGCGCTCGTTCGGGATGCCGCACTGGCCCGCGAAGACCGGCGGCGCCGCGGCCGCGCGACCCGCGCCCAGAAGAAGCGCCGCCGCGGCGGCGCACAGGAGAACGACGACCCTCCGCACGACCCGTCCCTGTCTAGCAAACGGGGCGGCCACACGGCCGCCCCGTTCGCACACCGATCGCCCGCGAGGGCTAGCCCTCGTCGAGCGGCGAGTCGACCTCCGGGATCTCCTCCGCCTCGAGATCGCTCCGCGGCTCGGCGCCGTCGGAGAGCTCCGGCGCGCCGCCGAAGTCGAGGCCGAGGCCCGCGAGGCCGTCGTTGCCGTCGGAGCCGATCTCCTCGAGCGCAGCGAGCAGCTGCTCCTCCGTCGCGGGCCGCGCGAGCGCGCTCGCGGGGACGTTCGCGGAGGGGCCGACCTCGATCGTCCGGTACCGCTTCAGGCCCGTCGCCGCCGGGATCAGCTTCCCGATGATGACGTTCTCCTTCAGGCCCAGCAGCCGGTCGACCTTGCCCTCGATCGCCGCGTCGGTCAGCACCTTCGTCGTCTCCTGGAAGGACGCCGCGGAGAGGAAGGACTCGGTGGCGAGCGACGCCTTCGTGATCCCGAGGATCAGCGGCTCGACCGTCGCCTGCTCCTTCTTCTCCTTCTTGACGCGGTTGTTCTCGCGCTCGAGCACGACCTTGTCCACGAGCTGGCCCGGGAGCAGGTCGGTGTCGCCGGCGTTCTCGACGCGGACCTTCTTGAGCATCTGGCGGACGATCAGCTCGATGTGCTTGTCGTGGATCTCGACGCCCTGCGACTTGTAGACCTTCTGCACCTCGCCGACGAGATAGAGCTCGGTCGGCGTGTAGCCCTTGAGGCGCAGCAGGTCGGCCGGGTTGAGCGAGCCCTCGTGCAGCGGGTCGCCGGGCTCCACGCGCTGGCCGTGGACGACCAGCATGCGGGTGCGCCGCGGCACCGTGACCGAGACCTCCTCGTCCTCGTTGCCGGAGTCGGGGACGATCGTGATCTTCAGCTGGCGCTCGGTCTCCTCGATCGCGACGGTGCCGCCGATCTCGGCGAGCTCCGCGGCGCCCTTCGGGTTCCGCGCCTCGAAGATCTCGACGACGCGCGGGAGGCCGTGCGTGATGTCCGCGCCGGCGATGCCGCCGGTGTGGAACGTCCGCATCGTCAGCTGCGTGCCCGGCTCGCCGATCGACTGGGCGGCGATGATGCCGACCGCGTCACCGATCTCGGACAGCTCGCCCGTGGCGAGGAAGGTGCCGTAGCAGGCCCGGCACACGCCGGCCTCCGCCTTGCACTTCAGCACCGACCGCACGGGGACGGAGAAGCCCTCGGCGTCCTCGGCCAGCTCCGCGACGATCTCGCGCAGCTTCGGCATCGTGATCTCGTCGCCCTTGGAGGCGATCACCGTCTTGCCCGGCTTGCCGGACGCGAGCGGCTTGTGGATGTCCTCGGCGAGGATCCGGCCGGCGACCGACTTGTTCAGGCCGTCCGGCAGGTACAGCGGCAGGTCGACGTGCTCGTCGCTGCCGCAGTCCTCCTCGCGGATGATCACGTCCTGCGAGACGTCGACGAGACGACGCGTCAGGTAGCCCGAGTCCGCGGTGCGGAGGGCCGTGTCCGCGAGGCCCTTGCGGGCGCCGTGGGTCGAGATGAAGTACTCGAGCACCGACAGGCCCTCCATGAAGTTGGCCTTGATCGGGCGCTCGATGATCTCGCCCTTCGGATTCGCCATCAGGCCGCGCATGCCGGCGAGCTGGCGCAGCTGCGTGAACGAGCCGCGGGCACCCGAGTTGGCCATCATGTAGATCGGGTTGAGCTCGTTCAGGTTGGCGATCATCGCGTCGGCAACCGTGTCGGTCGCCTCCGTCCAGATGTTCACGATCGACTCGTGCCGCTCGGACTCGGTGATGAGGCCGTGCTCGTACGCCTGCTCGACCTTGCCGACGCGCTCCTCGTAGTCGGACAGGATCTTCTCCTTGTCCGGCGGGATGACGATGTCGTTCTTCGAGATCGTCACGCCGGCCCGCGTGCCGTACTTGAAGCCGAGCTCCTTGATCGTGTCGAGCACCGTCGCCACGGCGTGGGCGCCGTAGTCGTCGACGAGCGTCGAGATGAAGTCGCCGAGCTCCTTCTTCGAGAGCGTGCGGTTGATGAACTGGTGGTACGAGCCGTCGTGGCCGTTCCGGTGGCCGACCGCCTCGTTGAGGGAGCGGTCGACCTCCGCGTTGAAGATCACGCGGCCGGCGGTGGTGACGAGCAGCTCGCCGTCCCAGAGGTACTCGATCGGCTGCTGGATCCCGATCTGCTTCGCGTCGAGCGCGAACTCGACCTCCTCCTCCGTGCGGAACCGGCTCGGGCGCGGGTCCATGTCGGCCGCGACCTGCTTGTCGAGGTCGAGGTCGGAGTAGGTCAGGTAGTACGACCCGAGCACCATGTCCTGCGTCGGAGTCGCGAGCGCACGGCCGGACGCCGGCGAGAGGATGTTGTTCGCGGAGAGCATCAGGATCCGCGCCTCGGCCTGCGCCTCCGCCGACAGCGGCACGTGCACCGCCATCTGGTCGCCGTCGAAGTCCGCGTTGAACGCGTGGCAGACGAGCGGATGCACCTGGATCGCCTTGCCCTCGACGAGGGTCGGCTCGAAGGCCTGGATGCCGAGGCGGTGGAGCGTCGGGGCGCGGTTGAGCAGCACCGGGTGCTCCTGGATGACCTCCTCGAGGATGTCCCAGACCTCGGCATGCATCTGGTCGACGTGCCGCTTGGCCGCCTTGATGTTCTGGACGATCTTCCGCTCGACGAGCCGGCTCATGATGAACGGCTTGAAGAGCTCCAGCGCCATCAGCTTCGGCAGGCCGCACTGGTAGAGCCGAAGGTGCGGGCCCGAGACGATGACGGAGCGGCCGGAGTAGTCGACGCGCTTGCCGAGCAGGTTCTGGCGGAAGCGGCCCTGCTTGCCCTTGAGCATGTCGGAGAGCGACTTGAGCGG
>JAFAIV010000162.1 GCA_019236545.1 Actinomycetota bacterium
CGGGTTCAAGCGCTCGAAGAACGGCGACGCACTCGCGCAGCAGGACCCGATCCTGCGCCGCCTCTCCGACACCGAGATCGCGCTGCTCGAGGCCGCCGACCTCTTCAACCAGAGCGCCTACCGCCGCACGGTCGGCGGGATCGCGAAGAGCCTCGGCGAGGCGCGCGCGAGCATCGTCCTCCTCTCCGGGACGTCCGGCGAGCTCGCCGTCACCGTCGCCTGGGACCTCTCCTGGTACCAGTACCGCGTCAGCCCGGAGTCCGCCCAGCCCGTGCGCCTCGAGCGGCGCGGCCACGAGCTCGAGGAGCTCGAGGCGACCTTCACCGGCTGGAACGCGCACCTCGAGGACGACGGCCGGCTCGTCCCCGAGATCGCCCGGATCTAGCCGCCCGGGTACTGGCCGAGCGTCACCTGGACGGTGCGCTTCGACCCGTCCTGGCTCTGCACGACGACCTTCACCGACTGGCCCGGCTTGAGCTGCGAGAGGACGCTCGAGAGCTCGTCCAGCGTCGGCGTCGCGTGACCGGCGACGGAGGTGATCACGTCGCCCGCCTTGATACCGGCCTTCTCTGCGGCCCCGCCGCTCTTCACGGAGCCGACGTAGACGCCCGAGCCGTTCGTGTCGCCGACGCTGACGCCGAGGTAGGCGCGGTGCGAGTTCACGACCTTGCCGTGCTGGACGATCTGCTCCGCGACGTCGCGGACGAGGTTCGACGGGATCGCGAAGCCGATCCCGGGCGCGGCGCCGCCGATCTGCGGGTCGTTCGCGGCGAGCGTCGGGATCCCGATCACGCGCCCGTAGATGTCGGCGAGCGCGCCGCCCGAGTTGCCCGGGTTGATCGCCGCCGAGGTCTGGATCATCGTCGGGAGCGCGACGCCGTTCCCCTCGGTGACGCCCTCGCGGAAGGCGCTGACGATGCCCTCGGTCACGCTCGACCGGAGCCCGAGCGGGTTGCCGATCGCGATCGCGATGTCGCCGACGTGGAGCTTCGACGAGTCCGCGAACGTCGCCGGCTGGAGCGTCGCGCCGCTGACGCGGATCACGGCGAGGTCGTCCGGCGGGAACGCGCCGACGAGCTTCGCCGGGTAGCGCTTCCCGGTCGAGGTCGTGACGGTGTACGGGCCGCCGCCCTCGATCACGTGGTTGTTCGTGACGATGTCGCCCTTCGCGTCGAAGACGATCCCGGAGCCGAGGCCCTGCTTGTTCTCGATCTGGACGACCGACGGCGAGAG
Source organism: Actinomycetota bacterium (assembly GCA_019236545.1). Classification (GTDB taxonomy): domain Bacteria; phylum Actinomycetota; class Thermoleophilia; order Gaiellales; family Gaiellaceae; genus Palsa-739. The sequence goes on from JAFAIV010000162.1 coordinate 1,234, forward strand.
CGCGGCGACGACGCGGATGTTCGCCTCCTGGAGCGCGACGACGCTCGGCGGCGGCGTCACGGCGGCGGCCGCGGAGGCCGGGAACGCGAGCATCGCCAGGGCGAGCAGGCGGCGCATGCGGGTCTTATACCCCGGCGGGGCTGGCGCTCGCCGACGGCAGTCCTACAATCCGCGCAGGATGATCTATTGCGTCATTCCGCGCGAGCTGGCCGACGAGCTCTACGACAAGATGGTCGAGTACTACAAGGACAACCCGAACGTGACCGTCATCGTCGACCGGCGCGAGGGCCACGACCGCCGTAGGGGCAAGGACGTGCCGCCGGAGGTCAAGGAGCGGCGCGTCATCCGCGACCGCCGCCGCTCGCGCATCCCGGGGACGTTCCCCGACACCGAAGCGCCGCCCGAGTCGTAGCGCGGCGCTAGTCTCGGTCCATGGCGACGACCGAGACGTTCGACAGCATCAGCCCGGCGACCGGCGAGGTCCTCGGCACGCTCCCGCGCTCGGGCGCGGAGGACGTGGGCCGCGCGGTCGCGACCGCGAAGGCCGCGTACGAGGACTGGCGGCTCGTTCCGGCGCCTCGGCGCGGCGAGATCCTCTTCCGCTTCGCGCAGATCCTCGAGCGCGAGAAGGCCGCGCTGACCGACCTGATGACCCGCGAGATGGGGAAGGTCAAGGCCGAGGCGGGCGGCGACGTCCAGGAAGCGATCGACATGAGCTACTACATGGCCGGCGAGGGCCGACGCCTGTGGGGCCAGACGACACCCTCGGAGCTGCGAGACAAGTTCAACATGTCCGTGCGCGTCCCGATCGGCGTCGTCGGCGTGATCACGCCGTGGAACTTCCCGATCGCGATCCCGTCCTGGAAGCTCGCGCCGGCGCTCGTGGCCGGGAACACGGTCGTCCTCAAGCCGGCGGAGGACACGCCGCTGCTCGCCCAGCGCTTCGTCGACCTCCTGGCGGAGGCGGGCGTGCCCGAGGGCGTCGTCGAGGTCGTGCACGGCTTCGGCGAAGAGGCCGGCAAGGCGCTCGTCGACCACCCGGACGTCCCGGTGATCACGTTCACGGGCTCCCGCGAGACCGGCATCGCCGTCGCCACGGCCGCCGCGCAGCAGCTCAAGCACGTCCACCTCGAGCTCGGCGGCAAGAACGGCGTCATCGTCATGGAGGACGCCGACCTCGACCTCGCCGTCGAGGGCATCACCTGGTCCGCCTTCGGCACGTCCGGCCAGCGCTGCACCGCGGCGTCGCGCGTGATCGTCCACGAGGCCGTCTACGCCGAGCTGCAGACGCGGCTCGTCGCCGCGGCCGAGCGGATGCGCCTCGGGCCGGGCTGGGAGGACGGCACCGACATCGGCCCGGTGATCAACCGCGCCGCCCTCGAGAAGATCGACTCCTACACCGCGATCGGCAAGGACGAGGGCGCGAAGCTCCTCACCGGCGGCGAGATCGCGACCGACGGCGACCTCGCGCGCGGGTTCTACTACCGCCCGACGATCTTCGCCGACGCCGAGCCGGGGATGCGGATCGCGCAGGAGGAGATCTTCGGCCCGACGACGACGCTGATCCCGGTGAAGGACTTCGACGAGGCGATCCGCGTCGCCAACGGCATCCGCTACGGCCTCTCGTCCGCGATCTTCACCCGCGACGTCAACCGCGCCTTCCGCGCGATGCGCGATCTCCAGGCCGGGATCACGTACGTCAACGCGGGCACGATCGGCGCCGAGGTGCATCTCCCGTTCGGCGGCACGAAGGACACGGGCAACGGCCACCGCGAGGCGGGCCAGGCGGCGCTGGACGTCTTCACGGAGTGGAAGTCGATCTACGTCGACTACTCCGGGAAGCTCCAGAAGGCGCAGATAGACACCGCGACGTGAGGTACAAGCTGGTCTGGTTCGTGCCGCGCGAGGCGCTCGACGAGACGCGCGAGGCGGTCTTCGCCGCCGGCGCCGGCCGGATCGGCGACTACGAGCGCTGCTCCTGGTACGCCGCCGGGACGGGGACGTTCCTGGGCGGCGAGGGGACGCAGCCATCGGTCGGCCAGTCCGGCGTGGAGGAGCGCGTTGCCGAGCTGCGGGTCGAGACGGTCGTCCCCGAGGAGCACCTGCGCGCGGTCGTGGACGCGCTCGTGGCCGCCCACCCCTACGAGGAGCCCGCGTACGACGTGTACCCGCTCGCGTGAAGGCGCGCCTGTTCACGGACGGCGGCGCGCGCGGCAACCCAGGCCCGGCCGCCTACGGCTTCGTCATCGAGGCGGAGGACGGCACGGTGCTCGCGTCGCGCGGCGAGGCGATCGGCGTCGCGACGAACAACGTCGCCGAGTACAGCGCCCTGATCGCCGGCCTCGAGAAGGCGATCGAGCTGCAGGTGCCCGAGCTCGAGGTCGTCTCCGACTCGGAGCTGATGGTGAAGCAGATGCGGGGCGAGTACCGGGTGAAGAACGAGGCGCTGCAGGAGCTCTTCCTGACCGCCTCGCGGCTTGCCCGCAGGCTCGGGAAGGTCAGCTACACCGCCGTCCGCCGGGAGCACAACGAGCTCGCCGATCGCCTCGTCAACGAGGCCCTGGAC
>JAFAIV010000187.1 GCA_019236545.1 Actinomycetota bacterium
GGTCAAGCGCGGCCTGATCCCGGAGGAGGCCGCCGGGGCGATCGACATGCCGAGCGCGATCGACCTCCTCTTCGAGCCCGGCTTCTCGACCGCCGCCCAGATGTCGGACGTGTCCGGCCGCGGCGTCGGCATGGACGCGGTGCGGACGATCATCCGCGGGCTCGGCGGCGAGGTGCTGATGAGCTCGGAGACGGGCCGCGGCACGAGCGCCCAGATCCGCCTGCCGCTGACGCTCGCGATCATGTCCGCGCTGCTCGTCGAGTCCGGCGGCGTCCCGTTCGCCATCCCGCTCGACCGCGTCGAGCGCACCCTCGAGCTCCGCGACCAGCCGATCCGCTCGGTCGCCGGCAAGCGTCTGCTCGTGCAGCGCGACGGCGTCCTGCCGCTCCTCTCGCTCGCCGACGCGCTCGGCGCCGACGCGGAGACCTTCTCCGGCCACGCCGTGATCGCGCGGGGCGGAGAGCGGCGGATCGCGCTCGAGGTCGACTCGCTCGTCGGCCAGCGCGAGCTCGTCACCCGGCCCCTGCCGTCCGCCTTCCACGGCTCGACATCGCTGACGGGCGCGGCGGTGCTCTCGAGCGGCGATATCGCCCTGATCGTCGACTGCGACGCCCTCGCCAACGCCGCCTGACCAGGAGGAATCCGAATGTCAACCAGCTTCTCCGACCTCGAGCTCGACGCGCTTCGCGAGATCGCGAACGTCGGCTCCGGCACCGCGGCGACTGCGCTCTCGTCGATGACGGGCGTCGCGATCGACCTCTCCGTGCCGGTGGCGAAGGCGCTGCCGCTCGCGGACGCCGTCGAGGCGCTCGGCTCGCCGGAGGACGAGGCGATCGCCGTCGTGCTCCCGGTCGCCGGCGACGTGCCCGGCCTGATGCTGCTCGTGTTCTCGCCGGAGAGCGGCGCCGTCCTCTGCGGCCTGCTCGGCGTCGATCCGGACTCGGAGTTCGCCACCTCGGCGCTCGGCGAGATCGGGAACATCCTCGGCTGTGCCTACGTGGGCGCGCTGGGGACGATGACCGGCATCGCCTTCGACCCGGCGCCGCCGCAGGTCGTCCGCGACATGCTCGGCGCGGTCGCGTCGTCGGCGTTCGTCGCCGCCCTCGGCGGCGCGGAGACGGCGATCCTGCTCGACTCCGACCTCGTCTTCGAGGACGCCGCGTGCAGCTTCGCGTGCGTCTACGTCCCCTCGTCCGACGGCGTGCACGAGGTGCTCGCCCGCCTGGGCCTCGGCGGGTGACGGAAAGGGCTCCGGAGACGATGGTGCGCATGGGGGAATTGGCCGTTTCCCGCTCGTCGGGCGCGGTCCTCGTGTCGCTCGGCCTCGGCTCGTGCATCGGGCTGGCGCTGATCGGCGCGTCCTCCGCCGGCCTGGCGCACGTCGTGCTGCCGGAGGCCCCCGCATCGGGCGGCGGGACGACGCCCGGGAAGTTCGGCGACACCGCCGTGCCCGCGCTCCTGGCCGCGCTCGGCGCGCCGGCGCGCGGGCTCCAGGCCGTCCTCGTCGGCGGCGCGAGCATGTTCTCGTACGCCGCCTCGGGCGACATCGGCGAGCGCAACGAGGCCTCGACCCGCGCCGCGCTGGCCGCTGTCGGGATCCCGGTCGTCGCCGCCTGCACGCGCGGCAACCAGGGCCGCACCGTCCGCGTCCACGTCGGCAGCGGCCGCGTCACCGTGAAGGAAGCGGGCGCCGCCGAGGTCGAGCTGTACGCCGGGAGGGCCGCGTGAGCGAGCTGCTCTCCAACGACCAGATCGCGGAGCTCGTCGCCGCCGCGAAGGAGGGCGAGATCCCTCGCCCGTCGGCGCAGCGCAAGCGCTCGCGCAAGGTGCGCACGATCGACTTCAGCCTGCCGACGCGGTTCACGCTCGAGCAGAAGCGCCGCCTCGAGCGCGCCCACAAGAGCTTCGCCCGCGCGATGGGCCCGATCCTCTCCGCCGAGCTCGGCACGGGTGTCGAGTGCGAGGTGATCGACCTCTCCCAGGTGACCTACCAGGCCGCGGTGCAGGAGCTGCCGCCCGCCGCGATCTCCGGCATCGCCCGGATCTCGCGGCTGGAGACACGCGTCCTCCTCGCGCTCGACGGCCTCGCCGCCGCGACGATGGTCGACCGGATGCTCGGCGGCTCCGGGCGGAGCACGATGTTCTCGCCCGAGCCGACGCAGATCGAGGTCGGGCTGCTGCGCCGGCTCTTCTCCACGTTCATCGGCCAGCTCTCGCGCGACTGGGAGGACGTCGCCGGCGTGCAGCTCGAGCTCGACGAGCTGGAGCTCAAGCTCTCGAACAACGAGATCGCGCCGCGCAGCGAGCCGTGCATCGCGGTGACGCTGGAGCTGCGCGTGGACGACCGCGCGCCGACGCTCGTCGTCGTCATCCCGTACCAGGCGATCGACCCGATCGCGCACCGCCTCGAGGCGCCGCACGAGCCGGGCACGGCCGGCGAGTCCGGCGACCCGGAGCGCGTGCTCGCGCGCCTGCGCAGCGTCCTCGTCGAGGCGCGCGCCGAGGTCGCGCACACGGAGCTGACGATGGAGGAGATCCTGGCGCTGCAGCCCGGCGACGTCGTGCCCCTCGGTGTCCCGCAGGCGACGGGCGTCACGCTCGCCGTCGGCGACGCCGAGGTGCTCCGCTGCGTCCCCGGGAAGAACGGCAACCGCCGCGCGCTGGAGATCGTCGAGCGCTGCGAGGTGGAGACGTGAGCTCGTCGGGCGACGCGCTGATCCGGATCGGCACCGCCGCGGCCGACGCGGTCGCGGGCGTCCTGCGCACGCTCGCGGGCGACCAGGTCGAGGCCGGCCCGGTCGTCACGGTGGCGGAGGGGATCTCGCCGCTCGCCAGCCTCTCGCGGCCGCTGCTCGCCTCGACCGTGTCGTACGTCGACGGGGTCACCGGCGGCAACGTCTTCGCCGTGACCGCCGCCGGCGCGCGCGGCCTCGCGGCCCTGATGCTCGGCTCGCCGGGCGAGGAGGGCGCGGAGCTGAGCGAGCTCGAGCTGTCCGCGATCGGCGAGGCGGCGAACCAGATGATGGCGGCGGCCGCGTCCGCGACGGCCTCCGTCCTCGAGCTCGAGGTCGAGATCTCGACCCCGGAGACGCGCATCGTCGACGAGGGCGACGCCGACCCGGGCGCCTCCGCGGAGCCCGGCGCGCGCGTGACCTCCGCCTCGTTCACGATCTGCGGCGAGCCCGCGCGGCTCGTCCAGTTCGTCCCGCACTCGTTCGTGGTCCGGGTGGGCCACGCCTACGACGAGCTCCACGACGACGCCGACGAGGTCCCGGTCGCGGGCGCGGTCCCGCCGGAGGCGCTCCTGCGCGTCCCGATGCGGCTCGCGGCAGAGCTCGGCCGCGTGAACCTCCCGCTCGGGCAGCTGATCGACCTCCATCCCGGCGCCCTGATCGAGCTCGACCGGCTGATCGACGAGCCCGTCGACGTGGTGGTCAACGGCCGCCGCTTCGCGACCGGGAGCCTTCTGCTCGACGACAACGACGAATGGGCGGTACGGCTCGAAGCCGTCGGCCTCGTAACCGAACCCGAAGGAGACTGAGATGGCACGTGTACTCGTCGTCGACGACGCCGCGTTCATGCGCAAGGTGCTCACCGACGCGCTCACGAGCGCCGGCCACGAGGTGGTCGGCGAGGCGGGCGACGGCAACGAAGCGGTGGCCCGCTTCCAGGAGCTGAAGCCCGACCTGGCGACGCTCGACATCACCATGCCCGACAAGGACGGCCTGACCGCGCTGAAGGAGATCCTCAGCCTCGACCCGAGCGCCAAGGTCGTCATGTGCTCGGCCCTCGGCCAGGAGTCGAAGGTGCTCGAGGCGATCAAGGCCGGCGCGAAGGACTTCGTCGTGAAGCCCTTCCAGCCGGACCGCGTCCTCCAGGCGGTTGCGAGCGCGCTCGGCTAGATCAGGTGGAGCCGCCGCGCCGTGTGGAGCGCGGCGGTTCGCGTCGCCACGTCGAAGCGCCGCAGGATGGCGCGGACGTGGTTGTTCGCGGTGTGCGTCGAGATGCCGAGCTCGCGGGCGATCTGCTTGGTCAGCAGCCCGCGATCGAGCAGGCGCAGCACCTCGAGCTGGCGGCCGGTGAGCCGAGGCGCCTTCTCCGGGTGGCTCGGGTAGGCGGTCACGATCACCGAGCCGTCGACCTCGTCGGCGACGCGCTCGACGAAGGTCTGGACGGCGCGGCCGACGTCCTCGGCGCGGGGATGCCCGTCCGGGACGACGAGCCTGACGTCGACGACCATCACGCCGTCACCTCCGTCCGGTCCGGCGACGCGAGGAAGGCGTCGACGACGTCTGGGTCGAATTGGGTGCCGCGGCCGAAGCGGACGACGCCGAGCGCCGTCGCGCGGTCGAGGCCCGCGCGGTAGCTGCGGGCACGCGTCAGCGAGTCGAACACGTCCGCGACGGCGACGATCCGCGCGTCGAGCGGGATCTCCTCGCGCGCGAGCCCGAGCGGGTAGCCGCCGCCGTCCCAGCGCTCGTGGTGGCCCAGCGCGATCCGCGCCGCGACGTCGAGCATCCCGTTGCCGGTGCCGGCGAGGAGCTCGTGTCCGATCTCCGTGTGGCGCTCCATGATCCGCCGCTCCGCCGGCGTCAGCGGCCCCGGCTTGAGGAGGATCGTGTCCGGGATCGCGACCTTGCCGAAATCGTGGAGGGTCGCCGCCGCTCGGAGGAGGGAGGCGCGGCGGCGACCCAGCCCGAGCCGCAGCGCGATCGCCGCCGCGTGGCGTCCGACCTGCTCGACGTGGCCGGCGATGGCCTCGTAGCGGTCGTGGGCGGCGATTGCGAGGGCGGGGGTCACGGACACGATCGTGCCGAGCGCCACTCGGGCTGGTGCTACTCCGTTTGGGTCAATTCAACCGATCAACCCGCGGCGGCGGCCTTCGACGACCGCCTCGAGCCGCGAGTGGACGCCGAGCGACCGCAGCACCCCGCGCACGTGGTTGCGCACCGTCTCCGGGGAGAGGTGGAGGCGCTTGGCGATCTGGTCGGTCGAGCAGCCGTTGGAGAGGTGGCCGAGGACCTCGAGCTGGCGGGGCGTCAGCGAGTCCCGCCGCATCGGGGGCAGTGGCGCGTCGACCTCGGCCAGTCCGAAGATGCCGACGACGCGGTCGCCCTCCCGCATCGCGACGGTGTGGATCTCGACCGGCACGCGGCGGCCGGACGGCGACTTGAACATGGCCCCGTAGTCCGAGCGCAGAGTGCTCCCGAGCACCTTCCGCGAGATCTCCGCCCGGACGGTCGCCCTCGACTCCGGGGCGAACACCACCAGCGACGACTCGCCGACCCGGTCGCCGAACAGCTCCTTCGAGCGGCGGTTCTGCCAGCGCACGACTCCGCGGCTGTCGATGATCCACGACGGCAGCCCGACGTTGTCGAGCGCCTCGTCGATGTCCCCGCCGAGCCAAGCAGCGAGCTGGGTCGCTCCGGGCTGCACCGCCACAACCCCGGATCATCCCTCGCGGCGGCCCGGTTGGCTAGATCAGGCCGAGGTCGCGGGCGCGGCTGAGGGCGGCGATGCGCGTCGGCGCCCTCAGCTTCCGGTTGATCTCCTGCACGTAGTTGTTGACCGTGTAGGGGGAGAGCCCGAGCTCCTGCGCGATCTGCTTCGTCATCAGCCCGCGGTCGACGAGGCGGAGCACCTCGAGCTCGCGGGGCGTGAGGCGGGAGCGCGGGTCGGCCAGTCTGCGCGACGGCAGCGGCCGGCCGGCGGCGCCGATCCCGAAGACGGCGACAATGCCGTCCGGCGGCCCAATCGCGACGCTGTGGACGGCGACCGGTATGCGCCCGCCGTCCGGTTCGAGCAGCGTCAGCGCCGCCGTCGACCGGTGCACGTGGCCGCGGAAGAGCCGGTCGAGGTCGTCCTCACCGGTCGCGCGGCTCCCCGGGTCGAGAAGGTCGAGGCCCAGCCGCCCGAGCACCTCCCCCGCCTGCTCGAAGAGCTGGCGGTTGCCCCACCGGATCACGCGGTCGCGGTCGAGGATCCACGCCGGGGTCGCGAGCTCGTCCAGCGCCCAGTCGAGGTCGCCGCCGAGTGCGTCGAGCACCGCTGCCGGGCTGAAGCTCATGGGACAAGGGTGCCCGCGGGCGCTTCCAGGTCGCTGCCACGCGCCTGCCACATGGCAGATCCCTGCCACGCAGGATTCGTCCTCCGCCACGGGGGCGGCGAGTCGATCACCAACTCGTCCTAGGTATTCCAGACAGGAGCCGCCCAATGAAGTTCTCGTTGACGTCGATCCGGTCCAAGCTGTTCGCGGGTTTCGGGCTCACGCTCGCGCTGATGCTCGCGCTCGGCCTGTTCGCGCTCACCAAGCTGGGCACGGTCGAGGGCGGCACGGCCTCGATCAACAACGACATCATCCCGAGCATCTCGCTGATCGACAACGCGTGGCGGAACGTCGAGATCATGCGCCAGGACCAGTTCCGGCACATCGCCGCGTCGACTGCGGCCGACCACGCGTCGGTCGAGCACGACATGTCGGTCGACGTGGCCGCGGTCGCGACGGCGCTGAAGTCGTACGCGCCGCACACCGGCACCGACACCGCCGCCCGCGGCCGCTTCAACGGGGTCAGCCGGGCCTGGCAGACGTACCTCGCGACGAGCATGAAGTTCCTGCCCTTCAGCCGTGCGGGCAAGGACGCGCCGGCCCGCCGGATCCTGAACGGGACGGCGCAGCAGTTCGCCTCGATGGAGGGGCTCTTCACCGACT